>DASSIZ010000117.1 GCA_035691485.1 Terriglobales bacterium | reverse complement strand
GATTCTAGCTCGGGTATTGAAGGGACTCACTCTGTCGGCTTTGCAGATGCAGATGGTCGATGGCGACGCCTTCTTTCTGCATCATGGCAAGCCTGAGTACATGACTTGAGCCCGGTGTCCCGCTAGTTCAAAGCCGTTTCTGCGATGTGCGTTCCAGGTACTCGATAAGAAGCCGGTGCTTCGTCATCACCCACGCAATCCGCCGTCCTTGGAATGCGACAGCCGGCTGCGGTGGCCGGACAATCACCGCGTACTTCTTCTTCGCTACTTCAAGCTGTTTTTCCAGATCATCGACTTCATAGCAGAGGTGGTGAAGACCTCCTCCGCGCAGCGCCAGAGCCTGAACCGGGCAATCCTCACCGGCGGGTTCTACCAGTTCCACTTGGCTCGCGCCCGGCGCATCGTAAGACAAGAACGCTACATTGACCTGCTGGAGAGGATCGTGGACCGTCTCACTGACAGCGATGCTGCCGGTGAGTTCCGCCAGTTCTCCCTGGCACTCCTGGATTGAACGCACCACGAATCCGGCATGGTGAAATTTCGGGTTAGCCATGTTGCATCATCGAACGCAATTGCGCCTGAATACTGTCAAAAGATGCCTTTTCCTGGAATTCCTCCAGGTCCAGTTCTACGCCGAACTCTTCGCTGACAACGGCCAGCAAGGTCAGATGCGCGACCGAGTCCCACTCGGGCACCGTTTCCGGGCTCGCGCCCGGGATGTCGGCTGCGCGCAGTCCTCGAAACGTGGTCAAGAAACACTTGCTCAATCGATTTTGAATATCATCCACCGGTGACTTCCTTCACGTCGTGGAATAGAAGCGGGCAATGCTGCCGAAAAATGTTTTCCGTCACCACCACTTCGCTGCCTGTGCCGAGACACCCGATTGCCGCAAGAAATTCTCGCAGCGGCCCATTGCGTTCTGTCGGTGAGTAGCACAGGCGAATCTCTTGCACCTTCAGATGATCGAACAGCCGGCGCACAGTCTGGTATTCGATGTGCCTGCCAAACGCTCTGCAACTCATCACCCAGGTACGAACGGTTGCTCGCCCAGACGCCGCCTCGCCGACAACAACCGCGATCCGGCCCAGCGATCCAAACTTGTCTTCGTAGGAAATGAGGGCAAAAAATGTGCACGGCTGGCTCATCGCCTGTTTCCATTCTGCTTCGCTGAACCTCCGGCCGTTGAGGTTGAACTGATTGGTTTTGTTCACCAATTCCAACGCGCGGCGATCATCCGAATTTGGCCGAAAGTCGATCGTGATTTTGCTGCCGACGGTAGATAGAAATTCAGACGAAGTCTGTGTTCCCACTGGCGGCTGAAAGAGTTCCGCCGTTCGCAAACTGCTTGTACGTGCGCGGTCCTCATCGGTCCAGACGGGTCTTCCAAATAATTCGCGCACCTTCCAGAACAGCTGCAAAGTAGCTTCCGCGTTCTTGGAATCGAACAACAAGCATTCGACTTCGGGAAATTTCGCCTGGACTTCCGACAGTTCGAGCGGGCTGTCGTCGATCATCACGACGCTGTCAGCTCCCACATTCCACGCCGTCAGGATGCGCGCGACCGACTCCGACTTTGCTCCCCAGTGTACGTCCGCGGGGTAGATGCATGACGCGGGTATTAAGCAGTCGGGCCGAGACAGCGCCTTTGCAACCAGCTGGGGATCGTTCTTGGAAGCGATCGCAATCAACACACCCGATTCCGCCAGCGCTGCCAGCAATTGCTGATACAGACCGTGCAGCTGGCTGTGGCCCTCGAGGTTCCACGTCACTCCTTCGACTCCGTCCTCACCTAGGATTCCCGACCACAGTGTCTGGTCCAGGTCCGTTATCAAACCCTTTTTGGGCGTCTTGGGATAGAGCACAGCCGCGTAAAGTTCGGCCAATTTATCGGCATGGGCCTGGCGATACGGAAACCCGGCAAGCAAGTCAAACTTGATATCGAAACGCAACCCAGGTGGTGAAACTTCCGCCAGCCGCTGCTGGCTCATCACACGGACACCACCATGGTTCGCCAGCGATGAGAGAAATGCGCTCATTTCTGTCCAAACCTTCAACTCAAACGAGCTCGCATTGTCCGGGGTCGTATAGCTGATCGGAACTAACGGCAGAGTCGGGGCTGAAACAGCGACTGGGCATTGGTCAGCCGTTTTCAGAATTTCTGTTGCGAGCGTCTCCAGTTTACGCCGCACCTCCGCGAAGATATCGTCCATGGACGACGCCTTCCATCCGCCCGAACCCCGGTATCCCAAGCGAAGGTCCAGGTCAGGCCACTCGATGACCACGGCGCAACTGTCGGAGTGCTGTTGCCGAGCCTTGTCGATTGGGCCGATCAGGTCTCCAAAAGCACCGGTTTCAACTCGGACTTCGCGGTCGGGAGAGCGCAGTTGGATGTGAGCTTGGAGGAATGTCTGCAGGTGGAGCGGCGTAAACCCGCATGCAAGTTGAACGACGCGCGCAGGCTTGCCACGTTGCTCGCTGGAATGATTGACTTCAATTGCGTCGCTGAGGCGCATGGAACGGGGGGCTCCTACCGTTCAAAAGCCCTGGTCATGCATCGACGTCGGCCAAGTTGCTGGAGCATTAACCTTATCAAGCTCAACGGGTCTCGGGACATGAACGTGCTTCTGCGGCATCTTGAGCTGCGATGTGAATCATATTAGCATGGTCATCTGGCGCTCGCGCCAGGCGCGAATGCCCGCTTTTGCGAACTATGTCTGCAGGCGTCTCCGATGACGCCGAAACCTGGCGCCACACGAATCGCTGTCCTCGTCGCACAACATCCCGCGATCAATCATGCGGTAATTCTTCGCGAGATTCGCGAGCTGCGAAAATTCCTGGATATCAGGACCGCCTCCATCCGCGGCCCCGACCGGCCGAGCGCAGAGCTGAGCGACGAAGAGCGCAATGAGGCCGCCAACACGTTTTACGTTAAGCAACAAGGTCTTCTCGCGGTGCTCGGTGCCTTGCTGCCGACATTTCTTTTCCGCCCTTTCCGCTTTCTCGGTGGGATGGGATACGCGCTGAGCCTCGCCGGATTGCGTGTTCGAAAATCGCTTAAGAATCTCGCGTACTTTGCGGAAGCTGTGGTGCTGGGTCACTGGATGGAGAAGAACCATCTTATCCACCTGCACGTCCATTACTCATCGACCGTCGGACTTCTTCTGGCTCGCGTCTTTCCGGTCGAGCTATCGATCTCCTTCCACGGCCCAGACGAGTTCAAGGATCCGGTCGGATTCTGGTTGCGCGAGAAGATCGAGGCGTGCACGTTCGTCCGCGCGATCAGCCAATATGCCCGCGAGCAGCTGATGAAAACCTGTGCTGCCGAACAGTGGTCGAAGATTGAAGTTGCTTACATGGGAGTAGATTCCGGCATTCTCAGCCCGCAAAAATTCCGCGAACGTCCTGATCCCCTGGAGATCATCTGCGTCGGCCGCCTCGTGCCTGTGAAGGGACAGAAGGTTCTCATTGCCGCTATCGAACAGCTGGTGCGCGATGGCCGCAATGTACTCTTGCACCTTGTCGGCGGAGGTCCTGACCGGGAGAGCCTCGAACGCGAGGCGGCCAGTCGCGGCATCCAGAGAAATGTCACCTTTCATGGATTCACGCCACAGGACAAACTCAACGAACTGTACGCCCGCGCCGATGTTTTTGCTCTCGCCAGCTTCGCCGAAGGTCTGCCCGGTGTGTTGATGGAAGCCATGGCCATGCAGCTCCCTTGTGTGTCCACCTCGATCACAGGAGTTCCGGAGTTAATCCGCGATGGCACCGATGGTTTGCTTGTCCCGCCTGGCAATGAAACCGCCATGGCCGGAGCGATTGCGCGCCTGATGGATAACCCGCAATTACGCCAGCACCTGGGATCGAACGCGCGCCGTCGCATCACGGAAGATTTCGAGCTCGGGAAGAACGCTCATTACATGGCTTCGATTTTCGAGCGGCGCGTCGGGAGCGGACCGGTTACCCGCGGATTGGCTGGTGGAGAAAATCTGAGTAAATCTTAGCGATATTGACTGCGGCTTGCTCAATGGAAGAATTTTCGCGGACGTGGCTCTCACCTTGCCGCGCCAATCGCTCCCGCAGCTCAGGATTTTCGATCGCTTGCCCAACCGAATCCGCGAGCGCCCCCACATCGCCCGGCGGAAACAGCAGGCCGTTTTCTCCGCTGTGCACCAGTTCCGGGTTTCCACCAACGTTCGAAGCAATGACGCAGCAGCCGCAGGCCATCGCTTCCATCAACGCGTTTGAGAATGCTTCGCTGCGCGATGGCAGGACAAAAACGTCCATCGCGCTGAGCCATCGATCTATCTCCGGAGTTGCCGGTTCGAAATGGCAGGCGTCGCGGATCCCGGCTCGAGCCGCGTGCTCTAACAAACCGCCGAGTTCTGGGCCACTGCCGACCACCACCAGCATCATTCCGTCTCTTCTGAAGCGCACTCGCGCGAAGGCGTCGATCAGGGTCCCCAGGTCCTTCTCCGCGCGAAGTGAACACACGGTGCCGATCACCAGCGAACTGTTCTGCAAGGGCGGTGGCTTCGGACCTGCTAATCTTCGAAAGCGCTGCAAGTCGACCCCGTTGTAGCACACTCGCACCTTCCGTTCCGGCACCTGATCATCTTCGATGACGTGACGCCGCAGGAATTCACAATTCACGATGATGCCATGTGTGAAACGATCAGAGATGCGCGTCAGCCTCCGATACAACTTTGGGATCAGTTCGCGATGCCCGCGCTGACTCGAAATCGCTATGGCGCGGGTGAACAACCGTGTCGCGGGCACAATTGAAACCGCCGTCGGGTAATCCCAGGCGTGCACGATCCGTATGCCATTGACACGGACGTAACGCACAAAGTCCGCCAGGCCGGTTACGGCGTCCAGAGAGAAGTAGGAATCAATTTTGAAACGCACGACTGGGACTTTGGTGGCGCGCAGCTCCTCAAAGCGCAGACCTCCCGTCCGGAAGCAGCCGACGTGGGGAGCAAATCCGGTCTGCGTCAGGTTCCTGGCAATCTCGGTCATCTGCCGCTCGCTTCCACCAAGGTGCAGTTCGCGAGCCATCAACAGAATCGGTATGCTCATGGTTGGCGGAAGGCTGATCGACAGCTGGTATTGCCACTCAGTGCATTGTATATGTGCAGCGAACGGCGAAGTCGCCAGCGGTTCGCCCGCTTCTGAGCGGCGCTCGATCCTAAGGTAGAGCCCATCTAGGAACTGCACTGTCAGGCAGAGCCGGTTCCGAATAGAGCGCAGGACATCGCCTCTCCCGGCCCGCCTCAGCTTCCCCTTGTTCGGTAGCCGGATGATTAACAGTCGAGCGGACTTGTCCCGCTGGCCCCTCGAATTTGGTCTTCTTTTGCGGTACATTTCAACTCAGGTGATCCCTCCATCGCATCGGTCGGCAGGAAGAACGCAGAACCGCGCCTGCTTCGGCATGTTCGGCTTCCGGTGGATCGCTGTCCTCCTGCTTGCGACGGCAGTAGCTTCCTCGGCGTACCCAACGCAAGCGCCCGAGCCTGCTCAGGCGGCGGTTAATAATGCGGCAACGACAAACGCCGTAGCGTCAGTGCACTTATTGCGCATCGAGCAACACCCCGAAGGCGCGCTGACGCGGGTAGTAATTGTGCTCGACCGGATGGGACCTTTTCGTTCGGCGATGCTGCACAACCCTGACCGTGTTTACTTCGATCTCGAGGGTGCCCGACCCGCGCCGAAACCGCAGGCGCTCACCGCAGGAGCGGCGGACACGCTGGTCTCCAAAATCGTCGTGGCTGAGCACGCCCCAAACATTACTCGCGTCGTCATTCACCTGCGAGCGCCGGTTTCGTACCGCGTTACTGAATCACAAGCACCCATCGGAATCGCTGTTGCTCTTATCCCGGCGGAAGCGACAGCTAGCGCTTCGGGACCCATTCCACGCCTGATTGCGCCAGTTGCCGTACCGCGACCACGCACTCCGGCGCCTGCAGCAGGCTCGGAGCAGAAGTCGAACATCGTTGAACCGCGAGGCCAGGCTGCCGTCTCGCGACGCGGCGCTGCGGGCTTGCCGGTGATTCCTGCGCCGGGCCTGCCTAGCCCGGACATGTTGATCCCGATGTTGACCCTCGCCGATCGAGGTAACGCCGACGCCGAAGCCTCCATTGGCTATTTGCACGACAGCGGCCGCTTTGGTCCTACCCACTATGAGCAAGCTGCGGAGTGGTACGAGAGGGCCGCAGCTCAAGGCCACGTGTTCTCCATGGTGCGGCTGGCTGCCATGTACGCAAAGGGCATTGGCGTTGATCAAGATTCGTCCCGAGCCAATTACTGGTACGCCCGCGCCGAAGCCAGGACCGGCATACCTGCATCTCGATTGAAGCTCTTGTTTCGTGAGTTCGAGCCGACGCCGGGCGGGAAGGGGAAAGATACGCTTGCAAGTTCTACTCCGCCGCCACACATCCGAGCTGCTGAACCTTTGCCAGAGGCAGTTCAGCCCAAATCCGTTGAACCGCAACAAGCGGCTGGAGTGCCAGCGGCAGAACCGCCAAAAACAGTCGAGCCGCGAATCGTGGTTGTAGTTCCGGCGCCCCCATCTTCAGAACCGGTGCGACCCGCTGCGGCGCCACCGACCAAACAGCTCAAACCAGTAGATCCGCGAATCGTGGCTGCGGTTCCGACGCCGCCGCCTTCAAAACCGGCGCAACCCGCTGCTCTCTCGCTCCCCGAACATATTCCATCGTTGAGCATCGACGATGTTATGCGCCTGCCACTACACCGCCCCTTCCTGGACTTACCTGCAGTTGCGGTGGCGGTTGTGTCAGCACCGACGGCCCCATCATTTGCAGTCGCGCCCCCGGGCGCGCCTTTACGATCTCTCGATTTCGATCCCGCCCTCGCCCCCAAAGAACCGGCACGGGCGCTCGCTTACTTCCGCAAGGCTGCCGAGGACGGCGTCCCGGCGGCTCAGTTCTCTCTAGCCGGAATGTACTTCGACGGCCAAGGCGTGCCGAAAAATTTGAAAGAAGCTGCGCGGTGGTATGAGGCGGCTGCCAAGCAGGGGCATTCCCGCGCGCAGAGCAATCTTGGGCTGATGTATCTCAACGGATGGGGCGTCGAAAAGAGCGTGCGCCAATCCGTCGTGTGGTTTCGCAAGGCCGCGGAACAGGGCGACGCGGTAGGGCAGAGCAATCTCGGGGCCGCCTATGTGAATGGAACAGGTGTTCTCGTTGACTCTGCTGCGGGTGCCGCATGGCTGCGCAAGGCCGCTGAGCAGGGCGTTGCCGAGGCGCAATATGGCCTTGCGACCCTGTACGTGAACGGCCGTGGCGTGCCGGTCGACCTGAACTCGGCCGCGCTGTGGCTGCAGCGCGCCGCCGCACAGCAGTTCCCGAAAGCTCAGCTTGTCCTTGGTCAGATGTACGTCAACGGCCAAATCACGGATCCCGGCCACGAAGGCGTACGCTTCATCGAAGCGGCGGCGAATTCCGGATTGGCGGACGCGCCGTTGGCCCTGGCGAAAATGTATCGCGACGGCCGCGGTGTCTCTGCCAGCAGTACATTGGCGCTGAACTGGTTCCTTAAATCTGCCGACCTGAACTCCGGTGAAGCGCAATACGCTGTCGGAGAGATGTATCGTGACGGCAAAGGCGTGCCGAAAGATGTCGTGATGGCATACGCCTGGTTCGCGCTGGCGGCTGCCAATCATTACAAGGGCGGCTTGCCGGCACTCAACGCGCTTTCCCCAGTCATGACGATGGCGCAATTAACTGCTGGACAGCAGCGAGCATATGCCTTGATGATGAAAATTCTGCAGGCGCGGTCGGCGACGCCGCTGCCGGTCTGGGCCCAACCCTAAAGTGCGCCGGTAGCATGTCTGAGTGCCTTAGGGCCGAATCTGCCGCTCGATACAGCCCTTATCACTAATATCACTAAGCTGGTCAGGGCGCTTTGGCCTTCACTGGGAGCCCCTCGCGCTAAAGTTCACCGTTCCAGTGAAGCCGTTCGCAGGCGCCGCTGTTCACTGGACGTCGTCCCGTTGCCCCGCGTCACCGCCGAAACATATTTGACGACGCCGCAAAGTCCGATGTGGCGAAAGGTGCAGGGTGAAGAAAAGTGTTCTCTTCGAGTGCAAACAATTGCACATTGGCGGATGTATCTTGGCCTGAGTCTCTGATTACACGGTATTTAGCGGCCGATTACTCGGCAAGTTAATTGCACTTGGGGCTGTGCGGCCCGCCCATCGCCCGGACGTGCCCTCGGAGAATCCCGTGTCCTTGGCAGCCAGGAAGTTAGCCGGCACCACCGAGTCGCATTCGAAGGAAAGTGGTCCGCAGCTGTTGTATGTCCCCCCAGTCGAATCAGATCCCCAAACGGAGCGACTCGCGAATTGGCGCGCGGCCGGAGATGCGTTGATGGCCATCTTCGCCTTAGCGGCTCTGGCGTTGGGATCGGTCGCAACTTACGTGGTTCTTCGCTAAGCGCCTTTAACCTCGCGCTGGCCCTTATCTAGATCAAGAAAGCCGCTGACTCGGGCTCCGCAGACGCGCCCGGTAGTTCCCCTTCGACTATATGGCCGGCCCCTCAGCGCGCCGACCTGCCGCATCCGCCACCTAAGAACACCACCTTTGCCGCCAGGCCCTGCCCGATTTTGCACCCCCGGTAGAAAAAAACTTGCATTCACAAGCCGAATGGCACTAGTTTTGGTTCATCCAGCAACTAAGCATGCACAAGTTGTGCCCGTAGGGCACTGTCGGCGGGCTGATTTGCGAACAACCGGCAACAAAGAGCATCGAACCAGGACCCGGGGATGTGGATCGGCTGTGCCCCGGCTGGAGCCTCCCAAGGTACAGGTGGTGCTTGCCGCTTCCTACCTGCGGGAGCAGCAGCGCCGCATCATTGACGAAGCCGAGCCGGCCGCCGGCAACGAAAAACTGTCCGCCGCATTGGCTGCCTACAACGACGTCCTCGAGGGGAAGGTCGAAGCCACGGGCGACTTCATCGCGGAACGCGCTCTGGAGATTACCGGCGCCGATGGCGCAGCCGTCGCCCTGGCTACCGCCGAGGGACACGTGGAGTGTCGCGGACGTGCCGGCGAGCTCGCGCCCGAAGTCGGAACCCGAATCTCCCCAGACTCTCGCCTCTCCTTTGAATGCTTGCGCACCGGCCGCGTCACGAGTTCTTCCGACATCACCACCGACCATCGCGTACCTTACGCGACTGCCCACGGGTCGGGGATTTGCTCTATGGTGGCGGTTCCCGTACGCCGCCAAGATGAGATCATCGGTCTAGTCGAGGTTTTTTCGGTCGCCCGTTGCGCCTTTGGCATGACCGACACGCGGGCGGTTGAACTGCTGGCCGCCGCGCTGTCGGGCTATGAGTTCGAGCGCTCTGAGAAGACCGCGCCGGATCCTGTGGTTGCCGCGCCTCCCATCGCCACCGACCCTGTTCCTGTTTCCGCCCCCGAAGTGGAGCCGGAGCCACTCGTACAGGCAGAGACGGCAGAACCAGCGACCTTGGCAACTCTGGCAAGTTACCGGCAGTCTTCACCCAGCAATTTTAGGATCGCTCTGCGCATCGTGCTTCTTTTGTCCGTGGCGGTGGCGTTATTCTGGCCGTACCGGAAATCAGTTTCGCACCGGACCTCTACCGAGGTACTGTCTGGAACTGAGCTTTCGGCGCCTTCAGCTCCCGTGGTTCAGGCCCCAGAGCCGGCCCCGGAACTAGCCCTTGGGCACGCTGATCTGATCGGCGTCGATTTCCGCTCTCATGCTGGATTCGCCAGTGTCAAGTTGAACTTGACGGGACCGGTTCGATATTACGCCGGCCGCCTCACCAACCCCAATCGTATTTTTATCGACTTGGCAGACACGCAGATGACGCTCCGAACGACTCACGGCGCCGAAGCGGTGTTTGATGTCGGTGACCAGTACGTGTCCCGCATCCGGGTGGCCCAGAAAGAATCGGATGTGACCCGCATCGTTCTGGACCTGAATGCGTCTTGCGACTTCATGCCTGTGCTTTCGCGGACGCCACCGTTTGCACTGGTGCTCACCGTTCAACCGAGTGTCGCTGAGCAGGACTCGGGGAAGAGTGCGGTGCAGCCTGGCGCAACCAGGAGGGAAGTCAAGCCTGCGCCTCCTCCTTCTCCAACGCCGCGTGTGCTGGGACAACCTCTCCGGATCGTGATTGATCCGGGCCACGGGGGCGCCGATACGGGAACCGTCGGTCCCACGGGACTACAAGAGAAAGACCTTGTCCTTGCCATCTCCCAACGATTGGGACAATTGATCGTAGAGAAACTTGGCGGCGAAGTAGTCTTTACGCGCAGTGATGACACCTTTATTCCGCTGCAGGCGCGAGCGACTCTCGCCAACGCGGCCAACGCCGACCTGTTGATTTCGATCCACGGTAATTCCAGTACATACCGCTTCGTCCGCGGCATCGAGACGTTCGTGGCCGCTTCGGCATCATCCAAGAATATCGGCGATGGAGCCGATCCCAGGATGGTAGAGTCGCGAAGACTGGCCGGAGCGGTGCAGCACGCCATGTATTCCAGGTTGAAGGAATCGGATCCCGGTCTGCACGATCGGGGCGTAAAAAGTGCGCCCCTGGTGGTGCTCGCCGAATCGACGATGCCGTCCATCCTGATTGAGCTTTCCTTTGTCAGCAGCCCGGTGGAAGAACTGAAACTGATGGATCCGGCCTATCGCGATGCGATTGCGGCCGCATTGTGCGACGGCATTTCCACCTATTTCACGCGCAAGAAAACCGCGCCTCTGGCCGCCCGTGTCCACTCGGCTGTTCAGCGCAGTTCGAACTAGGCTATCCCCCTCTTTCCACGAAGGAGTCAGTTTTGGTACCGCTAGTCGACCTGAAGGCGCAATATCGCAGCATCAAGCCCGAGATTGATGCCGCCATCTCTCGCGTGCTGGAGAGCGGGCAGTTCGTTCTCGGCGAAGCCGTTGCATCCTTCGAAAAGGATTTCGCCCGATATTGCAATACTGAGCACGCGATCGCAGTGAATTCCGGGACCAGCGCGCTGCACTTGTCACTGCTGGCCGCCGGTGTTGGCCCCGGCGACGAAGTCATTACGACTCCATTTTCCTTCGTAGCAACGGTGGCAACGATCCTGTATGCCGAGGCACGTCCTGTGTTGGCCGATATCGACCCGGCGACCTTCAATCTTGATCCCGCCAGCATGGAGCGCGCCATCACTCCGCGCACCAAGGCAGTGATGCCCGTGCACTTGTACGGTCAGCCATGCGACATGGGGGCCATCATGGACATTGCCGGTCGGCAAAACCTGGTGGTCATCGAAGATGCCTGCCAGGCGCATGGCGCGGAATGGAAAGGCCGACGGGCCGGGAGCATCGGCGCGATCGGCTGCTTCAGCTTCTACCCGGGTAAAAATCTCGGTGCCTACGGCGAAGGCGGCGCGGTCACAACCAACAACCCCGATTACGCCCGGACCATACGCATGCTGCGCGACTGGGGCAGCGAGAAAAAATATCAACACCTGCTGAAGGGCTATAACTACCGGATGGAAGGATTGCAGGGAGCGATCCTGGGCGTGAAATTGCGCCACCTTGAGCCATGGACGGAAGCTCGTCGCGCTCATGCTCGTCGCTATTGCGACCTGTTAGCAGCCAGCGAAGTCAGGCTTCCGCTGGAGGCAGCCGACCTGCGGCACGTCTATCACGCGTTTACCATACGCAGCTCCGACCGGGATCGCCTTCAGACAACGCTGGCGGCTGCGGGGGTACAGACGGCAATCCATTATCCCGTTCCCATCCACATGCAGCCTGCCTATTCCGATCTCGGCTACTCGGCAGGTGATTTCTCGCAGGCGGAGATGGCAGCCAAGGAAGTTTTGTCTTTGCCCATCTTTCCGGAGATATCGGAATCGCAGATTGAGCAAGTGGCGACAGCGGTCAATGCCGCAAACTGCGCCGGCACCGCGAAGCTTTGAGCTGTAGTGTAGATCTCGGTGTTGATTCCCGAATCGGGAAACCCATGTTTGAAAGTGTTCCTAAATCGTCATCCCTGGGAGGACCTGTTCTGCGGTAGCCTTAAAGGTTGTTCAACTTATGCGATCCCATCATCGGCCTTTTCTCTTCATTTGCCTGGCCGGAGCGCTAGCGCTGTTGCTTGCAGGCTGCGGCCAGGGCGGCTCAACTGCTCCACTAAGGACGGTGGCGCCGCCGCCGGGGACGAGCTCGGAGTTCGTGTTTGTTACCAACTCAGTCGACGCTACCGTTTCCGCGTTCCAGCTCGAAACCACGACCGGTGTGCTGACCGCGCTCCAGAGCTCACCCTTTGCTGTCACCACCGGCGCTTCGCCGCGCGCGGCCGCAGTTGCGCTCGGCAAATTTCTTTACATCGCCAACCAAAACACGAATACGGTCACCGCCTTCGCCATCTCGACGACGACGGGCGCCCTTACGCTCGTGAATACCTACGCGACGGGAACGGGGCCGCGTAGCCTGATTGCCGACCCGCTCGGGAAGTTCCTTTACGTGGCGAACTTTTCCAGCGCAAACATTTCGGCCTTCAGCATCAATGCCTCGACCGGCGAACTGACGCCGATTGCAGGCTCTCCATTCGGCGCTGGCGGTACGTTCTACGCCATCACGGTCGATTCCGCTGGCAAGTTCATTTACGTCACCGACAATGGCTTTCTCCGCGTTTACGGTTTCGCCATTAATTCCACAACGGGCGCGCTGTCACCGGTGCCGGGCGCGTTTTTCGCTGCGGGAAGCGATCCACTTGGCCTGGCGGTTCATCCATCAGGAAAATTCCTTTACGTCACCGATGTTCCCGGCACGGCCGGCAACCTGCTGGTGTACACCATCGACGTGAACGGAGCATTGGCCCCGATCACCGGGTCACCATTCGCCGTCGGCTCCGAGCCCTTTGCCGTTGCCATCGAGCCAACCGGGAAATTCGCCTACGTGACCCTGAACGGCGGTCCGACGATCGCCCAACTGTCTCTGGACCCCAATACTGGTGCGCCGACACCGATCGGATCGCCCGCCCCAGCCATAAACCCTACGGAAATAGCGATCGATCACTCGGGCAAATTCGTCTACGTGAGCAACCCGAACTTGAACAATGTTTCCGGATATCTTATCGGGACTACCGGCACGCTGACGCCGCTGCCGTTCTCCCCTTACGTGACCGGAAAGGGCCCGACAGGGATCGCGATCGCCATGACGCAATAGCGTTTCGAAGCTGCCGGCCTGCGGATCGACGGTACTTCTCGCCCACACCAGCTGGCGAACTGTTGTTTCAAGCGGTGCGGCTGCGCGTTCTCCGGCCTAAATCATTTCCCTCCGGTGTTATATTTCCACCGAGAGAGAGCGCGACTCATCATGATGCAGAACGGATCTTCGGCCGGCGAAGCTCATTGGCGCACGCGAAGGCGCTACCCCCGGGTTCCGATCGATGCTCCGGTGGAGATTTACACCCAGAGCACGGTCGGCCCGCCGGTGATAGGCCGAATCGACAGCCTGAGCGTGGGAGGAGCCCTGGCATCCTGCCGGGAGAGCTTCGACCTGCATACGGAGCTGGCGATGTTGTTTCAACTTCCCAGCGGCTTCCGCGTCCAGGCTTTCGGCAAGGTGAGATACGCCACCCCAGGAAGACATTTTGGGGTGGCATTCGTTGACCTGGACCGTGAAGGCCAACTCCAGCTGGAAGAGTTCACGCAAAAGATGCTGGGCTATGCCCGCCGCAGTAATCGCGTGCCCTACCGCACCCACCTTACGGTCCGGTCATCAGAGGGCGACACGCAAGCGGAGGAGTCCGCTGAGACGGTGCTGGTAAGCAAGAACGGAGGGCTGTTCGTGTGTCGCTCAAACTATAAGGAGGGGCAGGATATATTTCTTTACTCGCCGGAGCGCAAGAGCGGTGCTCGCGCGCGGGTTGTCTTCCAGCATGTTTGGGCGACCGGCAGCCTGGTTGAGGTCGGTTTCGAGTTTCTAGGCGAAGAAGATTTTTGGAACATCGATTTCACGCGTGAGTACGATTAGATAGTTGCCCTGGTTTGTCGCAGCCGCTCCTTCGCAATCCGCTTCCGCCTGACGATTCGGACAATGCACTGCCGCTCTCGTATCCAGTGTGTCCTTGAGCAAATTTTTGCCGGCGGGTTAGCCTGTTGGTAATGGCCGAAGGTCGCGGAGCAACGTAGAATACCTCTATCCCATGGCTGCCTCTCCTACCTCGCAGGAGCACCGCCCAAGCGGAAATGGTGACCTCGGACGTACCTCGATTTCCGTTATCGTTCCGGTGTACAACGAGCAGTATCTCGTCGAGGCCAGCCTGCGCCGCCTGGCGGCGTTGGGCAGTTCGCCACTGCTGGGCCGGGTGCAAGTCATCGTTGTGGATGACTGTTCAAGCGACCAAACGTCGGCAGTGCTGAAACGGTTTCAGGACAATCTGCCGGCGGATCCTGCCGGCAAGTTCGACTGGCATTTTCTCCGTCACGAGCGAAACCAGGGCAAAGGCGCCGCAGTCCGCACTGCCATTGACCACGCTGAATGTGAGCTTACCGTCATCCACGACTCCGATCTCGAATACCACCCGCGCGATCTGTTGCAGATGGTCCCGCTGTTTGTGGAGGAGAATGCCGACGCGGTTTTCGGATCTCGTTTCCTGGCTGGCGGCTTCAAGCGCGCGCTGTTCTTCAAACACTCGATCGGCAATCACATCTTAACGCTCCTCTGTGATCTGGCCAGCGATGTGAACCTGACGGACATGGAAACCTGCTACAAGATGGTGCGCACGGAACTACTGAAGACCATTCCCCTGGTCAGCCGCGACTTCCGCATCGAGCCCGAACTCACCATCAAGCTGGCAAAACGCGGAGCGCGCATCTTTGAGGTTCCCATCAGCTATTCGGGCCGCACCTACCAGGAAGGGAAGAAAATCGGCTGGAAGGATGGAGTGCTGGCGCTGATTGCGATCGTGCGTTTCAAAGCGACCGACCGCGTGTGCAAGCCTGATCAATACGGCAGCGAAGTGGCGGTTCGTCTTGGTCGCGCTCCCAATTACACCGGGTGGATCGCCAGTCTGCTTCGCCCTTACCTGGGCTCGAGTATCCTGGAATTGGGAGCCGGCACGGGCAGCCTGACTGTCCAACTGATCCCCCGAACGGAGTATTGGGCTTGTGATTCCAATCCGCTGTTCGTTCGCGAGCTTCGGAAATTATCCCTTACGCGGCCGTATCTCGAAGCGGCGGAGTTGGACCCAGCCGATGTGCGCTCACTGCCGGAGGGGCGTACTTTCGACACCGTGATCTGCCAGAACGTCCTGGAGCACGTCGAGGATGACCTGGAAACCTTGCTGAGAATCGCCACCGTGGTGCGCGACGGCGGCCGCATTCTCGTGCTGGTTCCCAACGGGCCTGCCCTGTTCGGCGGTATTGATACGCGCCTTGGACATCGTCGTCGTTATTCCAGGAATCAGCTGCGCGAGCTCGCCGAAAGGGCTGGCATGCAGTGCGGATCGGTGATCTCCTACAACCGGGCCTGCAGCTTGCCGTGGTGGTTTTGCGGACGAGTACTGCGCCGCAACCACTTCAGCTTGCTCCAGGTGAAGGTCGTGAATTGGCTGGTTCCGCTCCTATCCCGCATCGACAAGTACCTGCCGCTGCCGGCCATGTCGATGGTTGCGGTCTTCGAAAAGGTTCAGCCGGAGAGACCGCAGGTAAAAGTCGATAAAAGCCCTTTGGCGCATCCTGAACAAGTGAGACATTAGTCACGACGGTATAGGGGGATGTTCGTGACTGCGGGACGTTCGCCCGACCGCTCGGTATAATAGCAGCGCGACATCTGCATCCTTGGGAAGTAAGCGCGCAACCAGCGGTTCTCCCGCTCGCAGGGGTTGGCTTGGGGCCGGTTCATTGTCGATAGCAAATCTCATTCTGGTCACGGGCGGCGCCGGATTTATCGGCTCCAACTTCGTTCACCACTGGCTGGCGCGCGAGAGCGCAGCCGTGGTCAATCTCGATGCGCTTACCTACGCCGGCAATCCACACAACCTGGATTCGCTGCTGGCCAATCCGGCGCACACCTTTGTGCGTGGAGATGTCGGGGATGCCGCTCTCGTCCAGGATCTGTTCCGGCGGCATCGGCCGCGAGCGGTCGTGCACTTTGCCGCCGAATCTCACGTGGACCGCTCGATTCACGCGCCGGAAGAATTCGTTCGCACCAACGTGCTGGGAACGTTTCAGTTGCTTCACGCCGCGCGCCAGTATTGGCAGGAGCTTGTGCCATCGGAACGCAGCACATTCCGATTTCTGCACGTCTCGACGGACGAGGTCTATGGCTCGCTGGGGCCGGCGCAGGCTGCGTTCTGCGAGACGACTCCCTACGCTCCCAACAGCCCGTACTCGGCATCCAAGGCCGGTTCGGACCACCTGGTGCGCGCCTACCACCACACCTACGGAATGCCGACGTTGATCACCAACTGTTCCAATAACTACGGGCCGCGACAGTTTCCCGAGAAGCTCATACCGTTGATGATCGTCAACGCGCTGCATGGCAAAGCGCTGCCGGTTTACGGCGACGGTCTGAACATTCGCGATTGGCTGTACGTGGAAGATCATTGTGAGGCCATCGAAACGGTGCTGGCGAAGGGTGAGCCCGGCGCGACCTACAACATCGGCGGACGCAGCGAAAAAACCAACCTTGAGATTGTGAACACAATCTGCTCCATCCTCGAGCAGGAGCGGCCCGGCCGCGAGTATCGGTCCTTGATCAGCTTCGTCGCGGACCGGCCGGGACACGACCGCCGCTACGCCATCGACAGCACCAAGATTGAATCGGAATTGCAATGGCGGCCGCGCGAGACTTTTGAAACCGGAATTCGCAAGACGGTGCGCTGGTACCTGGACAACATGGACTGGGTCACGAATGTCACCACGGGCGCCTATCAGCAGTGGATCGCGGTGAACTACGCCGCGCGCGGGTGAGGAGTTGAGAAAAGGCATTATTCTTGCCGGCGGCTCCGGGACTCGCCTGTATCCGGTGACGCACGTCATTTCTAAGCAACTGCTGCCCATCTACGACAAGCCGATGATCTATTACCCACTCAGCGTCCTCATGCTGGCGGGGATTCGTTCCGTCCTGGTGATCTCAACGCCGCAGGATACGCCGCGCTTCTCCGAGCTGCTGGGCGACGGTTCGCAGTGGGGGATGAGCTTCGAATACGCGGTGCAGGCGGCCCCGGAAGGACTGGCGCAGGCGTTCATCATCGGAAAAAAATTCCTGCGCGGCAGTGACGCGGCGCTGGTGCTCGGCGACAACGTTTTCTACGGGCATGAGCTTTCCAACCTGCTGCAACGCGCGACCCGGAAAACCAATTGCGCGACGATCTTCGCCTACGCGGTGGCGGATCCCACGCGCTATGGCGTGGTGGAGTTTGACTCCCAGGGACGCGCCATCAGCTTGGAGGAGAAGCCGGCGAAGCCAAAATCACGGTACGCGGTAACGGGCCTATATTTTTATGACCAGCAGGTTTCGGAAATCGCCGCGACGTTAAAGCCTTCGCCTCGCGGCGAGCTGGAAATCACCGACTTGAACCGGTGCTACCTGCAAGCCGGACGCCTGGACGTGGAGGTCCTGGGCCGCGGCTTTGCCTGGCTCGATACTGGCACGCACGAATCGCTGCTGGATGCAGCACAGTTCATCGAAACCGTGGAGAAGCGCCAAGGACTGAAGGTCGCGTGCCCGGAAGAGATCGCCTATCGCCTCGAATACATCGACAGGCAGCAACTGCAGCGCCTGGGAGAGAGAACCAAGAACCAGTACGGCCAATACCTGCTCCAAATCCTCGAAGAGAAAATGCTCTAACACTCAGAACCCTTGTGTCAGCGGATTATGTTTGAATTTGTTCAGACCAATCTCCCCGGTGTCGTCGTCATCAAGCCGCGCGCGCTGCGCGATCATCGGGGCTTTTTTCTCGAGACCTATCACGCGACCAAATTCGCGGAAGTCGGCATTGGCGACGTCTTTGTTCAGGACAATCATTCCTGTTCGCGGCGTAATACGTTGCGTGGTCTCCACTACCAGTTGCGCCATGCCCAGGCGAAACTGTGCCGGGTAGTGCGCGGGGAAGTTCTTGATGTTGCCGTCGACATACGTCGCGGCTCCCCGACATTCGGGAAATGGACCAGCATTGTCTTGTCTTCTGAAAATCAGCATCAAATCTACATTCCACGAGGTTTCGCACACGGATTCTCGGTGCTTTCCGACGAAGCGGAGTTTCTCTACAAGTGCAGCGACTTTTATGATCCCGCCGCCGAATACGGGATCCACTGGCAGGATCCCCAACTCGGGATCGATTGGAGGACCACAAACCCAATCGTCTCGGAAAAGGACAGCCATTATCCAAGACTGTCGGAGATAGCTTCAGAATTCCTTCCTGCTGCAGAGGACGCATGATTCCAACCGTGCTGATTACAGGCCGCGACGGGCAGCTGGGTTTTGAGCTTCGGCGGACGCTCTCTCCCGTGAGCAACATAATCGCGGTAGATATTGACACTGTCGATCTAGGCGACTTGGATGCCGTTCGCAAGCTGGTCCGCGACACACGCCCGACTGTCATCGTGAATGCCGCCGCCTACACCGCTGTTGACCGTGCTGAAAGCGAGCGTGACATCGCTCACACCCTGAACGGCGAGGTGCCCGGCGTGCTGGCGGAAGAATTGAAGCGGGTCGAAGGCAAGCTCATCGTTCATTACTCCACCGATTACGTTTTTGACGGCACCGCAACCCGGCCCTATACCGAGGACCGAGACCCCAGCCCGATCAGTGTCTATGGACAAACAAAATTGGCAGGTGAGCGCGCCGTAGAGCAGGCTGGCGTTCCCTATGCAGTACTGCGAACCGAATGGCTGTATGCAACCCGGGGTGCTAATTTTCTACGGACCATCCTGCGACTCGCCCGCGATGGTAAGCCTCTGCGAATCGTCGCGGACCAGGTAGGCGCGCCAACTTGGGCCCGTATGCTCGCCGAATCGAGCGCGATCATTATCGCTTTCTTCTTGCGGGCTTCGGCTTCGGAAGTCAACACTTTGTCGGGCACGTATCACGTCACTGCGGCGGGACAGACCAACTGGCACGATTTTGCGCGGGCGATTCTTGAGGAAGAGCTGGCACGTCTGCAACGCTTGGGAAAACCCCTGGCTTGGTGCGAAACCGCGCTGGCGTCGCTGCAGCCGATCCCCGCTTCCGCGTATCCCCTCCCGGCGCGCCGTCCCGGATATTCCGTCTTGTCGAATGAGAAAGTCGAACGCGTTTTCGGCATTCATTTGCCGGATTGGCGTGATCAACTCCACCTGGCATTCGAGGACTTTGATTGTCCCGGTTAGCCGCGTCCCAACGCGGAATTTGCGGCTAGTCCTCTAGTCCCCTCTTGGGCGCGACTTCCCGGTATCCGCGCGGAATCGCAAACGTCGCCGGTGGGACGGTTACCCGCTTAACCTCCAGCACGTCCATTTCGCTCTGGGAGCTGTGCTCACCGGCGGCGTCGGAGGTACGCGTTACGGTCACGCGTTTCAGTGGAAAACCTTCCACCTTTGACATCTCGGCACGGATCATCTTGTCGACCTGCTCGTCTCCCGTCGGCGGAGGATCCTGTTTCAGCCAGACTTTCAGCGCCGGATCCACCAGTTTGTCCGTGGTCCAAATGTCTTCCTCGATCACCGTCGAAACCTTCTTCGCGCCGGTCAGGTGCATGGACACCGTGTAGCTGGTGCGATATCGGTAATGCTGCGTCGGCAGGCCCGCAATCAGGCCGCCGTCTTCTTGCATTAGCTTTTCGACTCTGGGCGCCTCGAAGCTCACCTTCATCATGCCCCGCATGCCTTGCACCATGCCGCCCATGCCCGCCATCATCGATTGCACATCGTACTTCGTGTATGTCTTGGTGTTGGGGCTCACCAGGTACAAAGTCTTGCCCTCGTCCCGCGAGAGCATGTAGTCGCCGATGTTGTACAGGTCGGCTGCGCTTTCCACGAAGACCACCTTGGCGCGCGCCCCGCTGACGTAGGCGTGCACGGTAACGTCGCCGCCGCCGTCGCTGCGCGTCTGCGCAACGAACTCCACTCCGGCCAGGCAATAAGCCGACCCTACAATCAGGAACGAAATAATAATCAGAGCTTTACGCATTCCATCCAGCAGGACACGAAATTGGCAGTTGGTGTGACCCTCGACAAATACGGTACACTCCAGCAGTTTACAACCCAAACTCTTGGCAACAGTTGCCACATCTCCGTCGAGTATTCCTTCCACCACGCCCGCGGCCCAGCGACTTGGCCGAGCCATCCGCCTGAATCCGCTCGCCGCGATCGGGATTGTCCTGGTCATTGTCTTCACCGTGCTGGCGATTTTCGCGCCTCTGATCGCGCCCCACGATCCCGCCGAAATCAATCTGCCCGACCGGCTTTCATCCCCTTCCCACGCCCACTGGCTGGGGACGGACGAACTCGGCCGCGACATCTGCTCCCGCATTATCTACGGGGCGCGCATTTCCATGCTGGTCGGCTCCAGCGTGGTTGCGGTTGCGCTGGTGCTCGGGCTGATCGTCGGCTGCATCGCCGGATACTATGGCGGCCGCGTCGATCGCGTCGTCAATATCGTGGTGATGAATGCCTTCCTTTCCTTTCCCGGCATTCTGCTCGCCATCGCCTTCGTCGCCTTTCTCGGACCCGGGATTTTCAACCTGATCCTGGCGCTCTCCATCGGCGGCTGGGTCGGCTACGCCCGCCTGGTCCGGGCCCAGGTGCTGGCAACGCGCGAACGCGAATTTATCGAGGCCGCCCGTGCCCTGGGCGCCAGCGACTGGCGCGTGATCACCCGCCACATCCTGCCGAACATGATTCAGCCCGTGATTGTCCAGGCCGCCATCGGCATGGCTGGCGCCATTCTTGCCGAAGCTACCATGAGCTTCCTCGGGCTGGGCGTGCCGCCGCCTGCTGCCAGTTGGGGTTCCATGCTCAACGACGGCCGCGCGCACTTGTTCGACGCGCCCCACCTCGTCCTTTTTCCCGCCATTGCGGTCATGCTGGCCGTGCTCTCGTTCAATTTCATTGGAGACGCCCTGCGCGATTACCTCGATCCGCGCGCCCGCATCGAAGCCGGTCTCTAAAAACCTTGCCGCAGATCTACACGGATGAAAACGGATTCGATGCTTACTTCTGTGTTCATCGGTGGCAATCCGTGGCTGGTGGTTCTTGCTCCCGTTCACTTCACGCGCGCCCGCATCGACGAGACGCAATTAGGTGGCTGTGGCAAATCTTCCTGCTTCTCGGGGGCTACTGCTGTCGGCAGGAAAATGGAGAACACAGTGCCGGAGCAAGGCGGGGTGCTGCGGGAGCGAACCCGAATGGAACCACGGTGTTTGTCCACAATCTGACGACAGACCCACAGTCCGAGGCCGGTGCCGGCCTCCTTCTTGGTGGTGAAGAAAGGCTCGAAAATCCGTGCCAAGTTCTTGGGCGCGATGCCGTGACCAGTGTCGGCTAGCGTGATTCGGACGCCACAAATGCCAGGCACCCGCCAATCCCGTGACGAGGCGACCTTGATCCGGAGCCGGCCGCCGGGCTGGACAGCTTCGATACCGTTGCTGATTACGTTGGAAAAAACCTGGCGAATCTCCCCCGCCGAGCCCAGCACGTGGGGATGTGCTCTGTATCGCTTTTCGACCGCGAGATGGCGCTCCGCTATCCTGGCTTGCAGCAGGGCCAGAACATTGTCGATGAGTTCAGTTGGATCGAACTCAGCAGGTGCACTCTGATCACGATAAAAGCCCAGTGTCTGCTTCGTTATGTGAGCGACACGCTGGAGCTCGTTATCGGCAAGTTCAAGGTGCTGGCGAACGCTCTCGGGGAGTCCGTCCCCCGTGCGGGCAAGATAGAGAAGGTTGGTAACGGCGGCCAGTGGGTTATTGATTTCGTGCGCGATGGTGGCGGCCAATCGGCCGGCGGAGGCGAGCTTTTCCGATTTTACGAGAGCCTCTTCTGCCTGCCGACGCAGGGTCACGTCGCGCAGGATGACGGTGTAGAGCTTCTGGCCTTCCGTTTCGACCTGCGAGATGGTGGCCTCCATGGGGAACTCCTCGCCATCGGAGCGGAGCGCAGACAAAGTGGCGGGGGAGTACAGCGAGCGGGTTGTGACGCCAGTCTCGCCATAGGTTTGGACATGTTCGCGATGGGCGCCGCGAAAACGAGCGGGAATGAAATTGTCGAGGGGGCGGCCAATAGCATCGGCGGCCTTGCAGCGGAAGATGCGCTCGGCGGCGGCGTTGAACAGGATGACCCGCTGCGACTGGTCAATAGTGATGATGGCGTCCATGGCCGAATTTACGATACCGCTCAGGCGTTGCTCGCTACGGCGAAGCGCCTGCTCAGCCTCTTCACGACGTAGAGCCAACTCCTGAACCAACTGGAGTGCGCCTTCGGCGGCTATGCGTTCGGCAACGACGGCGGCGAGTGCAAGTCCGCTGATGGAAATGACGGCGAGGAACACCTGGAGGAGGGTAGCGCCGCGGATGGGGTTCGGCTGAACAAACGGTCCTAAGCCGGTGGCAGTTGCCCATATGGCAACGCTAGCTACGAGAGCGCTGACCACGGCAGAGCCCGCAATTCCGAATCGGATGGCCGCCCAAATGACGAAAGGAAAAACCAGGATGACCAGCACGTTTTCCACCGGGCCCAAACCGAGGCGATTGCCAAAGACCACGAATGAAAGGCCGACGGCTGCACTGACCAATCCGACAAACTCGAGGCGCCGTTCTCCGTGCAGCCGCGCGAGTCGAGGAAAAGTTAAGATCAAGGGAGCGAGCACCACCACTCCCATAGCATCGCCCAACCACCAGATCAACCCGGCTTGAGTGAATCCCGACCAGGGCTTCACGCCGCTGATGTTGAGTGTGATGACACCTACAGTCGCGGCAACGGAGGTGCTTAGGGCGCCGAAAAGAACGAGCGAAAAGACGTCGTGAAGACGGGGCAGGTCCGGTTGGAATCCGCCAGCCCGCCGCAGAAGCCAGGCGGCCAACAAAGCGCTGGATGTGTTTCCCACTGCAATGCCGAAGGCGGCGCCGTGGGGAACCGGACTGAGAAGATTTACCAGAAACGCACCCAACAGAACGGCGGGCCACATGCCAAAGCCCCACACCAGCATCGCCGCAAGAGCGATTCCTGCCGGAGGCCAAACCGGGGAGACATTCCCGCTAGTGAAAGGGATCGCGAGGCCAATCTTGCCCGCGAAAAAATACACGACGAAAATCACCGTCAGACGGATGACCAAAACACGGCGAACAGGTGTACCGACATCGCGGTGCCGTGGATACGGAAAGGAAGGGAACACGTGACCTCGTCGGGAACGCCTCGAGGCAAGTGAAACTAGCATACAACACAGATGGGTGATTTGGGCGCCAGGCCGATTCCAAGTTATGCGATGAATTTCAAGAATGATCCCGGGTTGGCTTCAAACCCTGGGAACACCGTGCCCAGGTTTCGGTTGCCCAGGTGCCGGTAAATCACCTCGCTCAGCACGGTGCGAAAGTCCGTTGTTAACGCCAGGTCCCGGCCCTCGTAGAGGTGCTCCGGAGCCAGTCCCGGCCAGCGTCCATAGACGCGGCGTCCCTTTACCGGCCCGCCCATGATGAACATCACGTTTGCGTGACCGTGATCGGTGCCGCGGTTGCCGTTCTCGCGCGCGGTGCGCCCGAATTCCGACATCGTCACCACCACGGTGTCTTCCGCCATGTTCCCCATGTCGGTCCAGAACGCCGACATCGCCTGCGACAACTCGCCGACTCTTTGCGCGATCTGCCCTTGCACGGAACCTTCGTTCACATGGTGGTCCCAACCGCCGACATCGGAGAACGCAACCTCCACCCCCAGGTCCGCTTTCATCAACTGCGCCACCTGGCGCAGCGCGTTCCCCAGCGGCCCGCGCGGGTAATTCGCGCCCGGCGCCGGCGTGTACTTCTGCGGGTCCGCCGACTTCAGCATCTTCACCGCGTCGAACGTCTCCTGGCCGGTGCCGTGCAACACCGCGTCCACGGAATGGTCATACATTGCTTCGAATGTGTTGGACAGCGGCTGCGCCTGCGGATTACGCCCGCCCACGCCGAAATCGTTCACGTTGCTCACGGCTACCGCCGGCGCGCTCCCGGCCAGCATTCTCGGCAGCGCGCTGCCCAGCGCGATCGCGCGAAACGGCGAGTTATCTTTCTCCGCCGGGTTGCGCAGCGCTCGGTTCAGCCAGCCGTCCTCGGTGGACTTCAGCCCCGGCGTGCCCGACTCCATGTAATCCTGCGCGTCAAAGTGGGAGCGCGTCGGGTCCGGCGATCCGGCCGCGTGCACGATCGCCAGGTGTCCCTGGTCCCACAACGGCTTGAATGACGCCATCGCCGGGTGCAATCCGAAGAATCCGTCAAGATCAATCACCTGCTGCCGCGGGATTGCGATCGTCGGACGCATCGAGTAGTAACTCTGTTCCGCGTGCGGCACCACGATGTTCAACCCGTCGGCCGCCCCGCGCTGAAAAATTACGACGAACCGTTTCTTGCCGGTCGCCGCCTTGTCCGATGCCAATGCCACCCGCTGCAGAAATGCCGGCACCACTGTCGTGCCCACCACTGCGATCGCGCCGCCCTTGAGAAATACTCTCCGTGTTATCGCCATGCGAAACTCCTGAACTCCTGTCATCCTGAGCGAGACAACGGACCCATGCATAACCGGCCACCGATCAGCGTTTCTGAAATTCCGGTGACCCCAAAATCAGCCCTGCCAGTACTCCCGCATTCACCGGACGCGACGGATCATCCAGCACCCGCCCGGTTACCTCAGGTTCCATCGCGTGCTTGAGAATTGTCTCGTGCGTCTGTTTCGACAAGTCTCCCGCCAGCAGTGCGTCTTCCAGTCGCGCTAGAACCACGTTCGTGTCGGAGGGAACTTCCGTGGATCCGAGCACGCGCTCCGGCGCGAACGACATCCCCGGCATTCTTCCCGACGTGAACCGCAGCGCGAAATTCATCCGGTTCAGCAGCGCCGACGAATTCACCCAGGTCTCAGCCTTCATCGAGTACCCGGTCGGCGGCTGCGCTCCGTACAGCGGCATGCCCATCTGGTTGAGCGTCTGCACCAGCGGCATTGCATTAGCGATATCGGCCCCGCTTGCCCGCACCGCGGAAACCAGGAACTCCAGCGGCGTTTTCACCTTCGCTCGAAACGCCTCCGGCGCCCAGAATTCCGGCGACTGGAACATCGTCCGCAGCACCTGCCGGATGTCCCCATCGCTCTTCAGGAACGTCTCCGCCATGCGATTGACCAGAGCCTCCGGCGGATTATCCGACACGAATCGCGTGGCCAGTTTTTTGGAGATGAAGTGCGCCGTCGAAGGATGATGCGCCAGCAGCTTCAGCATCTCCTTGCCTTCATCCTCACCGTGTTCCTTGATGTTGTGTCCCAGCACGAACTTCGTTCCCGGCTCGTGCATGCGCTCGTTGAACTCGAAGTCTCCGCCCTTCCGCGGCTCCTTGATTGTCCATCCGGTCAGCACCCGCGCCAGTTCGGTGACGTCTTTCTGCGTGTATCCGCCATCGACGCCGAGCGTGTGCAGTTCCATCACTTCACGCGCGTAGTTCTCGTTCAGTCCGCGCTGTTGTTTCTTGCCCTTTGCCTGCGTCTGCTGCGGCGCGCGTTGCTGCGGCCGTGGGTACGGATACGGCCTGCCGAACGGCCCGGTGCCGAACGGACCTCCCAACCGCCCATTCCGCATGCGAGGGTTGTTCATCGATCGTGGCGCCTCGCCCAGTCCGACCTGCGAACGCGGTCCAACGCTCTGCCAGTTGTCCAGGTAGAACAGCATTGCAGGGCTCTTGGCGGTCGCCATCAATAGGTCCTGGAATTTGCCGAGAGCATGCGGACGAATCACATCGCGCTCGTATTCCGTTACCAGGTAACGGTCGGCTCCCTTGCCGATAAACACGTTGAAGTGGTTGAACCAGAAATCGGTCATCACCTCGTCGAGTTGCCGTTCGCTGTATGCCGCGCGCAGGATCTTGCCCTGCATCAGCTCCGTCGCCACCACCTGCTGGGGGTTATTCATCGCCATCAGCTGCTCGCGTTGTTGCGGCGTCAGCGAGTTCATCAACTGCTCCCGATCTTCCGGTGGAAGGGCCCGGGCCAGCATCTGCCGCTGCTCGGGCTTCATTGCCAAAATCGCCTGCATGCGCTTGTCCGGCGTCGGTAGGGCCAGGATGTTGTCCACCTGCTCTCGTGCGTACATGCGCGCCTCGCGACGCTCCGCCCGTTGCTCCTCGGTCAGCATCGTCCCCTGGTCATCGCCGGCTTGATTCACCGGTTCCGCCTTCGCCGCCTTCTTTTCTTGCTGGTTGTGGTATTTCTCGACCTGGGTTTCGTAGATCGCGCGCTCCGCCTTGTCCGACGGCATGGACTTCTTTCCTTCCGCGACCTGCTTGATGACTTGCGGAGGAGGGAAGTTCTCCACCAGCTGGCGCGCATCCATTCGCAGCGTGCGCAGCGGCTCCAGCCGCGCTTCCAACGCGGAGTCATCGATTTTTTCCGGATGCAGCTGCTGCTCGATCCACTTGTTCACGCCCATTGCCGCCACCCGGTCCACGTCGCCCGGACGCGGCCCAAAGGTCAACCGGTTCAGCGCGTGTATGGCCCGCTGCCGCTCATCCATTTGCGGCACAGCCGCAGCTTTTTTGTCTTTATCTTTTCTCTTACTGCCGGCCCAGACCGAGGCCGATACTGCACAGGCGAGTACGATCAGCAGGATCGTCAGTTGCTTGCGTTGCATTGTGGCTCTCCGAACGGCTGCCATCCGATGCTGATTATGAACCCATTTGCAGCAGGGAAGTTGCTGGATTTCAGCCGGTTCATGAGGCCGTTACTCCGTCCGGAACGGGGCCGGTACTTGGCTGCCGTACCGGCTGCCGGTTACGCCTGTTGCGAATTCTTGGCCGCGTTTCTGGGTCGCGGTATGTCAAATCTCTCGTGCGCTAGTGAGGGGTAACGTACTTTCGACAGCCGGCCTTCTTGCTGAAGACGTTGGTGGGCTTCGTACCAGTCTGTCTCCCGGTCGGTGTCCTGCCTCCAGTGAACCAACGCGGCCTCATCACACCAATCCAGCAGTCGGGGCATCACCTGGCGATGCGGCCCAGACATCATGAAGGATCTCATTTCCGCTTCTGTCGTCCAAACCTTGCGGGTCCAAAACGTGCTCTTGGTATCGCGGAGTAGCGCAACATGGAGATTACCTTCAGCAACTTTCGCTTGCCGGAAAGCACGCAGAGTGAAGAACAGGAAGGGCAGAATGTGTCGCCAAGAACGGACACGCAAACGAGTCACAGAGACCGCCGGCATCCGGCAATTATCGCACCGAGTGGTGTGTGCAGATCGCTTGGCCCGCGCCGCTCTACGCCGAGTAGATTTTTCCGTGCGTGATCTTGTGGTTGAGCGCCGAAGCCAGCACGTCAATATCCGCAGGTGCGATATTGCACACGATCCTGTCGTCCAGGAACCGGTTCTCTTTTCGCCCCACTGCGTCGCGACGCACCTGCACCATCAGCGCCTGCACCGCGTTGCTGTCGAACTTGAGGGGCGCAATGCGCGCGATCTCGCTCAGCGCCTCGCCCACTGACAGTCCTGGCCGGTAGGGGCGCTCGCTGGTCATCGCATCAAACGTGTCCGCCACCGCCGTAATTCTCGCCGGCATGGAAATCTCATCCGCCGCCAAATGGTCCGGATAGCCCGTGCGGTCCGTCCGCTCATGATGCGAACGGACCACCTCGGGTACCTTCGGCCACGGAAACTCCACGCCCTGCACGATCTGGTGACCCACCACCGTATGGTCGGCCATCTCGCGAAATTCCTCTTCATCGAGTGCGCTCGGCTTGGCGAAGAGACGCTTGTCCACCGCGACCTTCCCAATGTCGTGCAGGTATCCTGCCGCGCGCAATCCTGAAACCTCCGGCTGGTCCAATCCCATGGCCTCGGCGATTCCCGCCATGTACCGCCCCACACGCAGCGAGTGCCCGCGCACGTTGACGTGCTTGATGTCGATGGCGTTGGCGAATGTTTCCAGCGCCGTGTCGTAAAAGTTGTGCACCGATCCGAGCAGCTTCAGGTGTTCCGACACTCTCTGCGCCAGCGACTCCGACAGCGTGTGGTTGTGCACCGCCAGCGCCACGTAGTGCACCATCATGTTGATCGCCTGCAGGTCCTCTTCGCCGTACTGCGTGTCCTCGCTGCGGTGCCCCAGCGCCACCATTCCCACCAGTTTGCCGCTGACCCTCAGTGCCGCGATGCATTTGAACAACTCCGGCGCCACGTTCCCATTCGAACTCAGGTACTGGTCCCACGTGGTACGCGAAATCAGCATCGGCGCGCGTACGTTGTTGAGCGCATGAACATGCTTGGGAAGAAGCGGAATGACGGCCTGTTGCGGGAAAACGCTGAACCCTGTTGCCGCCACTGCGGCCAACACTGCAGGCTTGTCGCGGAACACGAACAGCGCGCCCTCGCGCGCCTCCGACGCCTCCATCAGGCAGGAAAGGATGGCATGTGCGCGTTGCGGAAAATCGGTGTCTGCCGTCATCTCCGAGCCCAATTCGCTGAGGGCTTGGAAGGTGAGCAGAAGCCGCCGGAAATTATCGTTCTTCACTCCCATCGTCGCGTGCGGGATGAAGAATCGCAATGCAGAGCAAGTTGAGATTACCACGCCGCCGCGGTTCGCGCCCTATCACCCCGTGTTGGCTAAGTAGGTTCGAACTCCTGTGCTCGCAAGCAGTTACGATGTATTCGGGCACGACAACCGTCTGCCGGCTCTTTCAAAAGTGTTCTCTCAACCCGGCAAACTTCTCCAACACCAGGAGTCGCTGCCCCGCCGGTGGCTTCGCCACTTCCTCGTGCTCCAGGATCCACGTCTGGTCGTGCGGAACGAAGACCGCGTTCAGTCCTGCCTCCAGTGCGGGATTGATGTCTGATTTCGGGCTGTTTCCGATCATCCACGTGGCAGCGTGCGCCAGTCCGTACTTCCCGACCACCTCTTCATACGTCTGCGCGTTCTTCTCGGCCACAATTTCCACTGCCGCGAAGTAATCCTTCAGCCCCGACCGTTCCACCTTGCCCGACTGTTCGGTGACGTTTCCCTTGGTCACCAGGATCAGGTGGTGCTTCGCCGACAGGTACTGCAGCGTCTCCGGCACCGCCGCGATGATTTCCACCGGGTGCTCGGCAATGGCGTGCGCGAAGCTGTGAATGCGTTCGTGCTGCTCGGGCGTGACCGGCTCCACCGCCAGTTGCTCGAAAGTCCGCATCAGTGCATGCGCGAAGCTGATCAGCCCGTAACCGTGCGACAGAATGCATTCGCGCTCCACTTCGTTGAGCACTTCCCGCACCCGCTCCGGCGAATACTCGCGATGGTTCAGGAACGAGATGAACTTGGCAATCGCGCGCTCGAAATACACGTTGTTTTCCCACAGCGTGTCATCGGCATCGATGAGCAGCGTCTGCGCGCCGTTCATTGGGACTTGGGCGGACATGGCCTTCAATATTCCACGAACTCCCGGCGCTTGTCATCCGAGCGAGGCCGCACGCAAAGTCGAGGACCCTGCGCGCCTGAATCTGCAGGCACCGTTTTCAAGGCGCTTCAATTACAATCTTCACCCTATGCGAAACGCGGGCGTTCGATTCGCCATTGCGTCCCTGGTGCTGCTCATGCCGCCGATTGCTCATCCGCAAACGAAACCTGATTCATCCAGAAAAACCGGCGGCACGCCTGCCGTGAAAGTCGTCCCCGATATCGGCCAGCGCGTCGCCAAGTTCAAGCCCGTGGAAATGCCGTTGCCCTCCGGCCTCAGCCTGCGCGAACGCCAACTCGTGGAGAAACTGGTCCAGGCCAGCCGCTACATCGAGGACATCTTCTGGCGCCAGAGCGATCCCGATGCTCTGAGCCTCTACCAGCAACTTGCCGCCAGCAAAGATCCGAGCGAGCAGCTTGCCCGCAAATACATTTTCATTAATGCCGCGCGCTTCGACCTGCTGGAAGACAACCAGCCGTTTGTCTGCGCTCAGGCAGGGACTGACCCCTGCCCGCCCATGTATCCCGGCCGCGGCTTCTACCCGACCGGACTCACCCGGGACCAGGTTGATGACTACGTCAAGCAGCACCCGGACGCAAAATCCGCCATCTACGGTCCGCAGACCGTCGTGCGCTGGAAAGGGAACCAGCTCGAAGGCGTCCCTTACCGCGTCGCCTACCGCTCGTTCCTGGAGCCGGCGGCCAAGGCGCTGCGCGCGGCTGCCGAACTTGCTGACGAGCCGCAGTTCGCCGGCTTCCTTCGTCTTCGCGCCGACGCTCTACTCACCGACGACTACTACAATAGCGATCTTGCCTGGCTCGATCTCAAGAATCCCAAGTTCGACGTCATTTTCGCGCCCTACGAAACTTACGAAGACGGGCTTCTCGGCGTGAAGACCAGCTACGGCGCCGCTGTCCTCATTCGCAATGAGGCGGAGAGCAAGAAGCTCAGCCTGTACGAAAAATATATTCCCGACATCCAGGACGCGCTACCCCTCGCCGCCGAGGATCGGCCCTCCAAGCGCGGCCATCAGACGCCAATGGAAGTCATGGACACGCCCTTCCGCGCCGGTGACCTCAATCACGGCTACCAGGCCGTCGCCGACAATCTCCCCAATGACTCGCGCATTCACCAGGAGAAGGGCACCAAGAAGATTTTTTTCAAGAACTTCATGGACGCGCGCGTCAACTTCGTCATTCTTCCTATCGCCAAAAGAATCATGCGCGCCGACCAGGCCGCGCAGGCTTCCGGCGAGGGATACCTGGCGCATACCCTGCTCCACGAGATCTGTCATGGGCTTGGCCCCGCCTTCGCGCGCCAGAACGGCAAGCAGGTGGACATCCGCGAGGCCATCGGGCCGGCATTCAGCGGCCTCGAAGAAGCGAAGGCCGATGTGGTCGGTCTGTTCGGCCTGAAGTGGCTGGTGGATCACGGCGCCATTCCCAAAGATCGGCTGCCGGAGTTTTACTCTTCCTATCTCGCGGGGCTTTTTCGTACTATGCGCTTCGGTACCGCCGAAGCGCACGGCAAGGCCGAGATGATGGAGTTCAATTATCTGTTCGAGCAGAAGGCCATCCAGCGCGAAGCCAGCGGCAAGTATGTGATCGACTATGCCCGTACGGCGGTGTCCATCGCGGCGCTCGCCAAGGAGTTGCTGGAGATGGAAGCCACCGGCGATCGCGCCCGCGCCGAGAACTGGTTTGCCAGGTACGACGTCATGCCGCCGGATTTGAAAGCCGCGCTCGACACCGTGGCCGACGTTCCGGTGGATATCACCCCCAATTTCTCGTTTCCGCAGCGTGTGGAATAATGGCCTGGGAACTCAAGGAACGCCGTTACTTCGATCGCGTAGCGATTCCGGCGAACGCGAACATGTTCGTGCAGGACGACCAGGGCAATCGGCTCGGCCGTGTCACCATGCTCGGTCGCGGCGGCTTCCTGCTGGACACCGAGCGCAGGTTTCCCGCCGGTGAAGCGCTCACCATGTTCTTTGTGGCCGAAACGGAAGGGATTCGCCGGGCAGTGAATATAGTCCAGCGCTATACCGCGCCAAACGGAAATGTCGGCTTCGAATTTCAGGGGCTGGAGCCGGAGGTGACGATCGAAATCGCCGTCCTCATCGGCAAGTATTTCGAGGCTTCTAATATAACCCAATAATCCGGGGATCGCGGAATCAGTTCGGCTTGTTTTATTTGTGCGATTCTGCAGTTCTGCGATTCGGCAATCTCAGGACACAAACTCGACTTTCGGCTCTTTCGCGATCACTCCCATCTTCCAGCCGAGATCCAGCAGCAGCGCCACCGCGGCGCGCCCGTCCTCACCGTAGTCAAGCGTGCGCTCGTTCACGTACATGCCGACAAACTTGTCCGCCGACTGCGAGTCCAGGTCGCGCGCGAACTGCATCGCGTATTCCAGCGCCTGTTCGCGATGTTGCAGGGCATACTGAATGCTGCGCTTCAGCGCGTCGGAAACGCTGGCAATGGTGTCCGGGCCGAGTTCGCGCCGGATTGCGTTGCCGCCTAGCGGCAGCGGCAGGCCATGCTTGTCGCGCCACCACTTGCCGAGATCGATCACGCGGTGCAGCCCCGACTTCGCGTAGGTCAATTGCCCTTCATGAATGATGAGACCGGCGTCGTGCTTGCCGCCGAGCACCTGGGGAATGATCTGGTCGAAGGGGACTACCTCGGTCTCCACCTGGGGAGCGAACAGCTTTAATGCCAGGTACGCGGTCGTCATCTCGCCCGGCACCGCGATGCGCCGGGTCTTGGCCTCCACGATCGACAGCGCCTTGGCGGCGACGATCATCGGCCCGTAGCCCTCGCCGACACTTCCGCCGCACGACATCAGCGCATACTTGTCCTGGACGTAGGGGTAAGCATGAAAGGAGATGGCGGTCACGTCGTAGACGCCTTCCATCGCCTTGCGGTTGAGGGTTTCGATGTCGCAGAGCGTGTGCGTGAACTGCAGCCCGGGCACGCGGACCTTATTGGTCGCCAGGCCGTAGAACATGAACGCATCGTCCGAGTCTGGACTATGCGCAATGCTGATGGTGCGCGCTTTGGTCGAGGCCGAGGTGGGCATGGCTGGCTGAACGAACCTGACGATCTTGCGTCTTAGGCTTTAGATTTACGACAGAATCGTTCATTCTTCAATCGACAAGATGAAACCTGCCGTCGCAAATCTTCGATGGTTTCAACTCACAATTCCACTCGCATCGCAATTCGCGCCGCCGCCGCAATCTTGATTACTTCGGCGAACACAAATGGGTACAGCCCGAAATTCATTGCTTGCGCGGCGCCATGGGTCATTATCGTGAGCCAGGAGATGCCGCCGGCGAATATGACCACCTCCGCTACCAGCGCCGCCGCCACAAAGCGGCGGAATCCGGCGGCGCCGTGCTCCGCTATCCACCCCGCCAGGAATGCCGCCAACGGATAAGCCAGGAGGTATCCCCCGGTGGGGCCGAGCAGTTGCGCGATTCCCCCCGGTCCGGCGGGGCTGAACACCGGCAATCCGGCGGCGCCCTGCGCCAGGTAAAGCGCCAGCGCCGCGAAGCCGCGCTTGCTTCCCAACCGTACCCCGACCAGCAGAACCCCGAAGTTCGCCAACGTCAGCGGCACTGGCGTGAAGGGAAGCGGCAACGAAAGCCGGGCGCACAGCGCAACCAGCAGGCTCGCCCCGACCACGATCAGCACCTGGCGAACGGCGCTGGAATCCATGACCTGTTGCTGCACGATGGACGATGTTCTTGACATGATGGCTCCAAGCTCTCGGCACCCGTTCCATCGCCGGCTCAATGCCGGCGCCGAGTGCGAATTAATCGCCGCGCACTGCTTGCCGCGCCTCGTGCTCTTCCGCCTCGTGCCGTTTCGCGAGGTGGCGGCGGACACGCACGTAAACGGCGCCGGCGGCGTACAGCAGCGCCAACGTGGAAATCACCAGTACGGCGTATAAAATCCGGATCAACACCGCGTCAAGGATACCAGAGGAATCGACGATTGCAGATTGCAGATTGACGACTCACACTTTGCCGTTCCTTTTCTAGCCATTCGCGTGACTCATCACTGTCGCCAATCCCCAATCGTCAATCCTCAATGACTTCCCAGTGCCTTCTCCACGTCATCAGCTGACTTCGGGAGCGCGCAGCTCAGACACTGCAACTTCCCGCTTGCATCTACCAGGAACGTGTCCTCGATGCGCACTCCGATTTTTTCTTCCGGGATGTAGATGCCGGGCTCGATGGTGAAGACCATGCCCGGGGCGAGCGCGGCCGAGCTGTCACCGGGATCGTGGACATTGAGTCCGACAAAGTGGCTGAGCCCATGAATGAAGTACTGCCCGAGCGGCTGGCCGTGGGTGTCCTTGCCGTGCGAGTTGATGTAGTTGTATGCCACCGTGAACAGGGAATTCTCGCCGCGTCCGGTCATGGTGGACTGTCCTGCCTTGAAGGCGTTGATGGCCGCCAGCTGTGCTCCCGCCACAATGTCGTAGATTTCGCGCTGCCGCGGGGTGAACCTGCCATTGGCGGGCACAGTGCGGGTAATGTCGGTGGCATACATCGAATATTCGCCGCCGACGTCCATGACGACAATGTCGCCGTCGTTGATCGGCCCGGAATCCTCATCGTAGTGCAACACGGTGGAACGGAAGCCGCTGCCGACGATCGGACCGTAGGCGGGGCGCTCGCACCCGCGCCGCTCGAACTCGTAGACCATCAGCGACGCGATCTGGCGCTCGCCGATGCCCGGCTTTATCGCCTTCCACGCCGCCAAGTGGGCGGCCACGGAAGCGCCGGCGGCCTCGCGCAGCAGTTCGATTTCTCCGGCATCCTTCACCATGCGCAACTCGGCAATGAGGGGACGCACATCCTTTCCGCGGAGCCGCAGATTGGTCTGCTTCAGCCAGTCCAAGGCGAGCTTCGAGTCATCCCCGTGGTTGACCAGCACCATGCCGCCGAGCGGGGGCGTGACTTTAACCAGTTCCTCACGCAGCGCATCGAGCGGCAGGATGCGGTCAAAACCAAGGTTCCTGGCCTCGGTATCGTCGGGGCCAAGCTTGGGACCTGTCCAGCGCTCGGCGGCGCGGTTGCGCTGCGGCAGCAGCAGGACCTCGGAGTAGGGACGCGTCTTGAAGGTCGAGGGCCGGCCCGGCGGCAGCTGCGCATTCATCTCCTGCAGCGCTTTCTCGTCTAGGGCGGGAACAATCAGCAGCGCCGCGCCCGGCTCGTTGACGCCGGTGAGATACCAGAAGTCCTCGTCCTGGCGGAAGCCGGTAAGCACTTCGGAGGCGTCACGCTGGATTGGAGCGAATACAACGATGGGCGAGCCACCAGCCTTCTTGGCCAGCGCCTCGCGACGGGCGCGGTAGGCCCGGTTCGGTTGGCGCTCCAGGGCGGAAGCGGCGGCGGAGACCAGCAAGAGGAAGATCAGTAAGCGCTTCAAGATTGTGACCTCACGGGCGAAGCGGGAATTATACCGAGGGAGGCGGGTAGACAGCTGTCAGGGGAGCCGCTGGCGGTCAAAGGATGGCTGCCGATCGCTTCCGAATAAAATCCAGGCCGCCTCTCATGACGACACTGTCCGCGCTGTGAATCTCAAGTGGATCACCTTGCGGGCTGACGCTGTTGGGGGTAACCTTCTGGCCGTCTGCCGGCTCGAAGATTGAACAAATCCCGCGTGAAATGAGTCGATGCGCCGTTGCGGAGGTGGGGAATATGAGGCTGTTCCTTTCCGCCCAAGTTTGTGCCGCGGTGTGCTGCTTCTTTTTTGTGCCCGCCGCATTGGCGCAATCCAAGTCTGGCCTTGCGCAGCAACGATCGGGTTCTGATTCCTGGAGCACGCACACTGACCCCGCGGGATTCGTCGTCGATCTTCCTTCTGCCTGGACCGTCGCTAAGGAGCAGGCAACCGGCCGCATCGTCCTTCGCGGGATCCGCGGCGAACAAGCCGTGATTTGGCCACTGTTTCTTGCGCATGCTGAACTCGATTCCGGCCGCGCCGCGATCCTGCTCCCGCAGTTGGCGCATCGAGTCGAGGCTCAGATGGCTTGGGGTAAGGTTCAATCCACGCAAAGAGTCGTTCGCACGTTCGCGTCGGGCGGTCAACGCAGCGGGACGGCCCTGCTGAGCTGGGCAAATGGCGCGAGCGGCGCCTCGGCTTACTTTTACTGCCTGGAAGCCCCGCGCGACGTCTACCACAGTTCCACAGACTCCTTCGTCAGAATCCTGAACAGCTTTCACATTGTCCAGGACCCCTCCCTCAAGAGTCTCGCGGAATCTGCCAGCGGTTCTGGCTCTGGAGCGCTCAGTTTTGTGAACTGGAACGATCCCCGCGAAGGCGCATTCAGCATGGCCGTTCCGCAGGGCTGGAGAGTGATTGGTGGAGCCTATCGCCTGAGCGCGACCGATGTTCGCTATGCCGTCACCATGGGCTCCCCGGACGGGCAGGTTCGGGCGACCGTCGGCGACTCGAATATCGGTCTTTTCATTCCGCCTTCACAGATGCTCGCCATGGCTGGCCTCCGGGAAGGCGGCTTTTACGGACTGAGCGACGGTACGAGGGTGGAGGTGCGCCGCTATATCCCAGGCCCGCAGTTTGTGCGTCTTTATGCGCAGAGTTTCATATCGCGCCAGTGCAGCGGGTTGCAGGTTCAGTCCAACAATGCTCGCCCGGATCTGGTTGCGACGTTCGTCCAATCCGCTCGCAACGAAGGCGTGCCCAATCCGTATATCACCGCCGGTGATGTTTCTTTCACCTGCAATCTGAACGGCAGGCCGGTACAGGGCAAGTATGTTGCCGCAACCATGCCTTTTGTCCCCAACCAGACGTCGATGTGGGTCATGTACCGCCTCTATGGATACCTTGCGGCAGCGGGCAGGGAGCGGGATGGAGAGCAGGCAATGGCGCAGGCGCTGCGAAGCATGAAATTCAATCCCCAGTGGGAAGCGCAGCAGAGAGGCATCGCGAACGCAGCCGTGCAGCAGGACAACATTCGCTCCCAGCAGATTCGCAGCCGCGCGCAGCAAGCGATTGCTGAAGACCAGCGTCAGACCTCGCAGACGATCATGAAAGGCTGGGAGCAGCGCCAGAAGGTTTACGACGAGATCAGCCGCCGGCGGGAGAATGCCATTCTGGGGACGCTCGACGTCATCGATCCACAGACCGGGACCCGGTACAAGGTCAGCAACTTCGGCGATTATCACTACATGAGCAACGAAGGCTACATCTACAGCACGAATTCGCCCAACTCCCCAGGCCCCAACCTGCGAGAAATGATTACCCTGCCATATTGACGCTGTTCGCCAACCTGGTTGTGGAGAGCGCGCCAGCTTTACCGAGGCCGGCAACAAGCCAATTCGCGCTGCCCATCTCAGTGCCGACCTTCATAATTGACAAATAGTTCAGGGAACTGCTGTCTCAGGGATTCGATCTTGGGACGATCACAAACCTGAATATAGGGATTGTCCGGGTGGTGGAGCGCGTAATCCTGGTGGTAGTCCTCGGCACGGTAGAAGGCCTTCAACGGCGTCACCTGAGTGGCGATTCGTCGCGGAAACACCTTCGCTTTGTCGAGTTCTGCGATATAAGCAGTCGCGATTCGCCTCTGGTCGTCATCGACGTAGAAGATTACCGACCGATACGAGGTACCGACGTCCGGGCCCTGCCGGTCGATCTGCGTCGGATCGTGGGCGACGGAAAAGAAAATGCGCAGCAATTGACCATAGGTGATCTTAGAGGGATCGTAATCCACTTCGACAGATTCCGCATGTCCAGTGGTTTCCGTCGTCACCTGATCGTAGGTTGCCGTTGCTGCGGAGCCGCCAGCATATCCAGCCGTGGTGTTGATCACACCCTTCACTCTTTCAAAAACCGCTTGCGTTCCCCAAAAACAGCCGCCCGCGAACACCGCCTTCTGTTTGCCTGGGGTCAAAGCGAGGGAAACATCCACTTTCGCCGTTGGAATCGGCGTCTTTGGAGCGGCATTCGCGTTACACGCGACAACAAAAATCGTGCATCCCAGGATCACAGAAACACCTAGCAAACGCGTGCGCATAAAGATCCACCTCTAGTCCTGCTCTTTATATGAGACGCGCTTTTCGGTGAATGGTTGCGATATCGGAGATAGCATCGAATGTTCAGACCTCCAGCCGCCGCTCGTAGTCCACCGACTCGCCATGCTCCAGATTCCTTCGCAGGATTCGCAAATACATCGCCCAGCAATAACAGGAGACGCGCCAATGTTCGTTCTGCTCGGGCCAACCGGTGTGATAGAAGCGGACCCATGTCACGTTGTTTCCTTCAGGCGACAGTTCACAGCCGACGCGGGTGCCCATCCAAGCCAGATGCGCTACCGTCATCTGAAGCTCGAAGGCGGAAGGCGGAATGTAACGCGTGACTTTAGCTCGCCAGTTGTATTCCGGACCGAAATAGAGCCCAAACTCGCCTGCCTCGCGCAACTCTCCTGTCGATTTCTTGGTCCACCATTTATCCAGCCCCGCCGGTGTGGAGAACAAACGGTAAACCTCACCAACCGGAGCCTTCACTGTGAACTCGTGAATGATGTCGGCCATGCTTTCCCCGTCGTCTTTCGTCCGAGTGCGCAAGTTTACTAAAAGCCTCGACGCGGGCGGTGTCGGACTTTATCAATCGATCAGCGGCGACTATGCGGAGGCGGCCTCGCGGCGGAAACTTCCGGCATTCTCCGCCAGGAATTGATCGAAGCGGCGCGGTTCGCTATTCAGGATGCGGCGAACGTCGTCGGTGACGGCAGCGCCGGGGCCGTCGGTGTAGAAGGTCTGCAATTCGAGCAGGGCGTCGGCAAGCCAGGCAGGCATTCCCTGGCCGAGCATTGCCTGCTTCAACTCGGCGGCAGGAAGATCGACGTAGCGAATGGGCCGGCCGGCGAGAATGGAGAGCCGTTCCGCAATGTCACGATGGGTCAGCAGTTCAGGCCCCGTGAGCGTGTAAGTCTGGCCGGCGTGCCATTGCTCTTGGGTGGTGAGGACGGTGGCGGCGACGGCGGCGATATCGCGGAGATCGATGTAGGCGATGGGCGCGTTTTTCAGCGCCGCAAAAAATGCGCTCTGCGCGCGGATGGTAGGAGAGTAGAAGGCGACAACGTTCTGCATGAAACTTTCCGGACGCAAAACGGTGGCAGGCACTCCCGAGGCGCGCACTTTTTGTTCCACCTCGTAATGCCAGGTGGGAAACGACGCATTGGTCTGGCCGGCGCCAAGGGCGGAAAGCTGCACCAGGTGCCGAACACGATGAGCGCGGCAGGCTTCCACCATGGTGCTTTCGAACTCGACGAGTTGTGGGATGGGGGAACAGACGAGAAAGACGCGATCGACGCCGTCGAGCGCGCGATCGAGGCTGGCTCTATCGCTGTAGTCAGCGATCGCCCGCTCGGCAGCGGCGGGCGCCTGGGCGGCATCGGAGGCGCAGCGGTACATGGCCCGCACCGGGGCATTGAGTTTCAGCAGCGCATTCAGCACCGCACCACCAACATTTCCGGAAGCTCCCGTCACCAGGATCACGACCCACCTCACTTTCAGCTTCGGCATGTTGAGATGATCGGCAAAGGATGTCAGATTCGCGAGTTGGTGTCGGCTGCTGGGACAAGAGGAGAGTATCTTGTTGAGCATGAAATCAGGTACCTGCGGTTTCGCTCTTGCCGTCCTGTTTGCCGCCACGATGTTCGGCGCCGATCTGCAGAAAGACCTCAACACAATGGCGGCGCAACACGCGGGGAAGGTGGCGCTTTATGCCAAGAACCTGAAAACGGGCGCCGCGGTTGCCGTGAACGCGGACGAGCCGGTGCAGACGGCGTCGGTGATCAAGTTGCCGGTCATGATCGAAGCATTTTACGAAGCGGCGGCGGGCAAGGTGCAACTGGAGGAGCGGCTGAAGCTGGCGAAGGAGAATCAAGTGCCGGGATCCGGCGTGCTGACACAGTTGCAGCCCGGGCTGGAGCCGACGCTGGCCGATGCCGTCACCCTGATGATCATCATCAGCGATAACACGGCGACGAACATGGTGCTGGACCGCATTGGCATTCCGCCCGTGAATGCGCGCATCGCGGCCATGGGCCTGAAAAACACCTACCTGTACAAGAAAATCTTCACGGCCGCGGAAGGGCCGATGCCGGCGGACCAGAAGAAATTCGGGCTGGGTAAAACCACCGCCCGGGAGATGGCGGAAGTGATGGAGAGCATCCAGCGATGCGACCTGAAGAATGAAGGACTGTGCGCGCGCATGCTGGCCATCTTGCGCGCGCAACAAGATCAAAGCATGATTCCGCGCTACATCACGACCGGAGAAAAAGGGCTAGCGGCGTCGATCGGCGACAAAGTGGGCAAATTGGACGCAGTACGCAACGACGTGGCGCTAGTAACCACCAAGGCGGGGCCCATCATGATCTCGATTTTCACCTGGGAAAATAAGGACCAGCGCTGGACGCCGGACAACGAAGCCGAAATCCTGATCGGCAGGATGGCGAAGCGCGTGGTGGACGAATGGACGCAGTGAGGCGCTTGCCGGCCCGAGAGAGCGTGGCAAGCGCATCCCGACTTGCGCCAGCGGTTATTGCTGCGGCGGCGTGCGCGGCGAGGACGGCGGTTCGCGGCGCTCGTGCATGCCGTCGTGCGGCCCATCGGATCGCGGACGAGGGTGGACCCGATGGGCGGCCCTCAGCGACTCCAGCTTATGCCACTGCTCGGCGGTGAGGGTGGTGCGGACGGTGAGCGCCATCTGGCCGAGGTCCTTCACCAGGCGGGTCGCGGCCGTGGATGCATTGTCCAATTCCTGGTTGTACGCATTGCGATCGAAGGGGTCAGCGTCGAGCAGTCCTTGCAGGCGGACGTAGGATTTCAGCCCACTGGCGCCCGCGTCGATGAGAGTGAGCTTCAGATTGGTGCTGACCTGCTCGAGCTGTTTTTTCTGGGCTTCGTTTAAGCGCAGGTCATTCGCGATCTCGGGATCGTTCCACCAGTCGGACATTAAGGCGGCGGGCGGGTTCCAGTTGCCCATGAATGGCACGTCAGGCGAGGGCGGACGCGATTGCGCCTGCGCCAGCGCCGCGCTGAAGGGAACCGTTAGGATGAGGGCGAGCAACAGGAATCTCAGTTTCATGGCGAGTCACCTCAGGTTCTGTAGTCCTATACGATACGCCGCACTTGCCAGTTCTGAGAATCGTATCCGGCACGTGGCATCCCGAGGCGTGCGAGCGAACCGATGAGTGCGGATTCGCCGACAAGAAATGAAGGTTTACTGCATCCAATCGGGGAAGATGGATTTTCGCGAACATGCGGGCATCACGGGCGGAGCGCTGAAGAGATGGTTTCTCGCCCAGTTGCAGGACTCGCTGGCGGTGGCTTGCCTATGGCTGGTGGGGTTGCTGATCATCGGCGTGCCGTGGGCCCCCCTGTGGGCGGTGCTGGCGGCGGCGCTGCAGTTCATTCCGCACCTTGGCCCGGTGATGGCGTTGTGCGGTCCGGCAGTGGCGGCAGCGGTGAGCGGCGGCAGCATGCGCCTGATCTATGTCTTGATTTTGTACGCGGTGGTGGCGGTCACCGACGGACTGGTCCTGCAGCCGTACCTGATGCGGCGAACCGCGAAGGTGCCGATCTGGGCGTCAATCCTGGCGCCGATTGTGCTGGGGATGATCTTCAGTTTTTGGGGCGTGCTGCTGGCGGCGCCATTGCTGGCTGTGCTCTACGCCTACCGCGGACGCCTGCGCCAGCCGCAAGATTAAGATTCGGCGACAGTTTCTCGATCGGGAACTCGGAACAACAAAACCGCGGTACAATTGGCAGCGCGCCCCCTCGCGGGATGGACTTATATGACAGTTTGGCTAGGCCAGTTGGTAATCTCCAAAGCTACCCACAAACCCCCTGCGTTCCGTGTGCAGTATTGGCGTAACCCGAGCATGACCCCGGCCTACCTCGGTTTGGATTCCCTGGAGGACGTGCACCGGTACTTGCGGCATTGCAAGCTGAGTGACACGACGCCGGAAGCGGTACTGGAACAGCTGCGAACGAAAACGCAGGTGACCCTGAACACGATCGAGTGGGAAGAGAAGATCAGCTGATTCCGCAAGGGCGGCGTTCTTCCGTGGTTCCCGCTGCTATTGGCGTTCTGCCGCATGGTATAATCCGCGGTTGCTGCAATGTTTTTGGGCGTCAGAAGGCGCCGGGCACTCTTCTGCCCACTTCTTATTGGATCGAGGTTTCTCATGTCTGGCCATTCCAAATGGGCCACCATTAAGCACAAGAAGGGCGCGCTCGACGCCAAACGAGGCAAGATTTTCACCCGCCTGATCCGTGAAATCTCGATGGCGGCGAAGTCGGGCGGGGATCCGGACAAGAATCCGCGGCTGCGCAAGGCCATCCTGGACGCGAAAGCGGAAAACATGCCGGCGGACAACATCAAGCGCGCTATCCAGCGCGGCACTGGCGAATTGCCGGGCGCCTCCTACGAAGAGTTCAACCTGGAAGGCTACGGGCCGGGCGGGGTGGCGGTGCTGGTGGACCTCTCCACCGATAACCGCAACCGCACGGTGAGCGAGATACGTCACGCCTTTGGAAAAAATGGCGGCAATCTGGGCGAGGCGGGCTCGGTGGCATGGATGTTCCACAAAAAAGGGGACATTGTGGTCCCCAAGTCGGCGGCCAAGGAAGACGACCTGATGAACCTCGTGCTGGAAGCCGGCGGCGAAGATTTGAAAGACGACGGCGAGAACTGGGAGATCATCACCGATCCGCACGCGTTTGAGGCGGTGCTGGAGGCACTGAAGAAGGCAAACGTGACACCCACGACATCGGAGATCGCCATGATCCCGCAGAACTACATCAAGCTGGAAGGGCAGCAGGCGACCACCATGATCCGGCTGGTCGAGGCCCTGGAAGAGCAAGACGACGTCCAGCACGTGTGGTCGAACTTCGATGTGGACCTGAAGCAGTTGGAGGAAGTCGCCAGCTAAACCTGGTTCCAGTTTTCAATTTTCAGAAAGGGCCGCACCAAGCGGCCTTTTTGTGTCTGGATAAACTCAGTAGCTCTGCAAATCCGTAGACTGGGAGACTGGAAGACTGAGAGCTGGTGAGCTACTGAGCTACTGAGTTACCCATTCCGCCATCGACACGGCACTTGCGGCCCTGCTACATTCTGCACATTTCCAGGAAGAACACATGAAGAAAGTCATTGCGGTGATGGTGTTGCTGTGCGCGTCGGTGTGGGCGCAGGAAAATCCACTGCGCCAGCCGGTGTGGGAGTTGGGACCGTGGTTTGGCGGCGGCACGGGATTGGGATTTGCCTCGGAATTCAAGTTCATCGATGCCGGGGTACGCTTCGGGCGCGTGCTGACGGGCGAGTTGGGCAGCGGGCGGATGCGCGGCACGTTCGAGTGGGCGGCCGACATCATGCCGCTCTACGAGGTGCGGCAGTCCGCCTTCTACAATTCCGGGCCGCAGCAGTGGGTGTACGCCTTCGCCGCGAACCCGGTGGTGCTGAAATACAACTGGACCGGCGGGAACAAGGTAATCCCTTACTTTGCCGCCGAGGGCGGCCTGCTGTTCAGTTCCAAGGAGATTCCGCTGCCGGACACATCGAAGGTGAACTTCATGCCCGGAGGCGCATTCGGATTTTATTTCCTGCGCAGCAACCGGCAAGCGGTGGATGTGTCGCTGCACATAACCCACATATCGAACGCCAGCCTCGCCGATCATAATCCCGGCATCAACGCGACCATGCAGTTTCGGGTGGGGTATACGTGGTTTAAATAGTTCGCGGTCGGCGGTCAGCTGGCGTTGAGCAGGTGGATGGTTTCAAGCACCGCGCTCCCGACAATTTCCAGGCTTTGCGCGCTCAGCTTGTCAAGCGTGTCCTGGGCGGTGTGCCAGTAGGAATTTTGGGGGCCGTAATTGAAATCGATGAGGTCGACGACGGGAACGCCGGCTTGACCGAAGGGCAGGTGGTCGTCCGCCAGTTCGTTCGGGCGCCCGAAAAAGTGGGACTGAGACCCCAGGTTTGACGCCGCCTTGTAAACCACGTCCTGCAGCCACGGAGTTGAGTTGGAGTCGCGCTCGATGTTGAGCTCGGCGTCGCCAATCATGTCGAGCAGCAGAAAGGCCTGGATCTTTTTCAGCGTGCCGTCTTTCGCCCACTTGGCAGCGAGATGCTTGCTGCCGTAAACGGAATCCGGGGGCGTCCATCGCCGGATGGCCTCTTCGCCGTCGAACCACACCAGCCAGACACTGGAACCGTCGAGCTTCTTGCCGCGCAGTTGGCGAGCCAGTTCAAGCAGCAGGCCGGTGGAGGAACCGCCGTCGTTGGCGCCGACGAAATCCTTGCGATTGTAGAGGGTGTCGTAATGGCCGGAAACGACGATGATCCCCTCTTTCTTGCCTGGAAACTTGGCGATGAAATTTGTCATCTTCAAGCTGCCGGCGGGGGTGCTGGCGGTAAAGCTATCTTCCTGGAGATTGTCGCCCTTGAGTTCCTTGCGCAGGTACTCCTCAGTTTTGGCATGGCCGGGGCTGCCGATGTAACGGGGGCCAAACCCGACCACGTCGCGCGTGAATTGCAGCGCGCGCTGGCCATCAACGCGGGGCAGCGAGTCGGGGGCGGGTGTGGGAGCGGCTGCCGGCGCCGGTCCGGCAGCGGAGGCGGTAGAGTCAGCGCGATTGCAGGCGGCGAAGGCGAACACGATGAGAAGTGCGGGGACGATGGATACCGGCCGAAAGATCATGCGACGTACCAGTCATACAGGATAACAGGTTGATTTGGCAGGCGGCATGGGATGCCAGGTTTTGCGCTCGCGATGCCGCGCGCGCCCGTTAATCCAGTAAAATCAAATCCTCCTATGGTGACCATGGTGTCGCAGGCAGCTCCAGCGCTGACGTGGCAAGCGGCTGCCAGCATGATCGATCACACGCTGCTGAAGCCGGACGCCTCGCGCGAGCAGATCGAAAAGCTGTGCCGCGAGGCAGCGCGCTTCGACTTCGCCTCGGTGTGCGTGAATGCTTACTGGGTCCCGGTATGCGCGGCCATTCTGCGTCCGACCGCGGTCAAGGTGTGCACGGTCGTGGGTTTTCCGTTGGGAGCGACGCTGACCCGCGCCAAACAACTGGAGACGGTGGAAGCGCTGCGGCTCGGCGCCGACGAAATCGACATGGTGATGAATGTCGGAGCGATGAAGTCGGCCGATCATGCCCGGGTGGAGAACGACATCCGGGCCATTGCTCAAGTAACGCATGATGCCGGCGGGCTGCTGAAGGTGATCCTGGAAAACATCCTTCTGACGCGGGAGGAAAAGATCGCGGGATGCGAACTCTCGTTGGCTGCGGGAGCCGATTTCGTCAAAACGTCCACCGGGTTTTCGACCGGCGGAGCAACGGTGGAAGACGTGGCGCTTATGCGCCAGACGGTGGGAAACTTGGCAGGCGTCAAAGCCGCTGGCGGGATTCGCACCGCCGACCAGATGCTCGCAATGGTGGCTGCGGGCGCGGACCGGATTGGCGCGAGCGCGTCGGTGGCGATTTGCCGCAAGCTGGGAGCGCCGTACTAGCCGTGCGGCCTTCCATTCGCGTGCGCTTCTGCGTTGCTGCCTGAAAGGTCACTGCTGAAGCGGGCGAGTGGCTGATATCATCCAATTCCTGAATGTCCCGAAACATGACCACGACTGCGACCCCGGCCGCGCCCTCGCAACCTGACTGGTTGCTGATGGAAGTGGCAGAGGTGGTGAATACCACGCTCGACCTGAACACCATCCTGCGCCGGGTGGCGGAATTGGTGCGCCGGGTCATCGACTACGAGCATTTTGCCATCCTGTTGCTCAACGAAAAAACGCAGGAGCTGCGGATTCGCTTCTCCATCGGCCATCCGCCGGATGCGGTGGAGCGCTGCCGAATCAAAGTGGGGCAAGGCGTGACCGGGCTGGCGGCGCAACGCCGGGAGCCGGTGCGGGTGAACGATGTCCGTAAGACGCCGCAGTATATCGAGACCATGGCGGATGTGCGCTCGGAGCTGGCGGTGCCGCTGATCATCAAGAATCGGGTGATCGGGGTGATCGATATCGAGGCGGCGCAGCCCGGCTACTTCACCGAAGATCACCAGCGGCTGCTGTCGCTGGTGGCATCGCGCATTGCCAGCGGCATCGAGAACGCGCGCCTTTACACCCGCGTCTCGCGGCAGGCGAAGACGCTGGCGGTGCTGAATGAAATCAGCCGGGACCTGACATCGATCCTGCATTTGGATGCGCTGCTGCAGCGGGTGGGCGAGGCGGTGACGCGGCTGATCGACTACCAGATGTTCAGCGTGCTGCTGGTGAACCAGGCGGGGACGTTGCTGGAACACCGCTTCTCCCTGCGCTTCAACGAGACGGTGCAGGTCAAGCACGACATTCCCATCGGCAAGGGCCTGGTCGGCTACTCGGCGCTGAACAAGACGCCAGTGCTGGTGGCCGATGTTCACAAAGACCCGCGCTACATCAACACCAACCCGGAGACGCGCTCCGAGCTGTGCGTGCCGCTGATCTACAAGGACAAGGTGATCGGAGTGCTCGACATCGAGCACACGCGGCGCGGGTACTTCACCGATGACCACTTGCGAACGATGACAACGCTGGCGGCGCAGGTGGCGATAGCTATCGAAAACGCGCGGCTCTATGAGCGGGTGGCGAAGCAGGAGCGCCGCCTGCAAAAAGACCTGGCGCTGGCGCATGAGCTGCAATTCCGGCTGCTGCCGCATTGCTGCCCGGTAATGGGAAGCGCCGAGTTGGCGGCGAAATTCGTTCCAGCGCGCGAGATCGGCGGCGATCTTTACGATTTTTTGCAGTACGAGCGCCGGGCGCTGGTCGGCGATCAGGGCGACAAACGCAACCCGACTCTGGGCATTGCCATCGGCGATGTGAGCGGAAAGGGAGCGCCGGCGGCGCTCTATGCCGCGCTGGCGAGCGGATACCTGCGGTCGCACGCAGTGTCGCGGCCGGGAGCAGCGGAGATGCTGTCGCTGCTGAACCAGTCGCTCGGTTCACGTCGCATTGATGGCCAGTACATTTCCGTCGCGTACGCAGTCTGGGACGATCAACAGAAGCTCTTGCGAGTCGCCAATTCCGGCCTGCCGCGTCCGCTGCACTGCCGCGCTGGGCACGTCGAGCGGGTGGACAGTGTGGGCCTGCCGATAGGGTTGTTCGACAATGTGAAATACGACGAAGCGAACTATGACGCGCAGCCCGGCGACGAGTTCGTGTTTTTCAGCGACGGCGTGCTGGATGCGCAGAACCGCGAGGGCGATCAGTTCGGCGAGAGGCGCCTGGAGAGAGTGATTGCGGCGAATAGCGGGCGCAGCGCCGATGCCATCGTGACCGCGATCTTTGCCGCGGTCGCCGAATTTACCGCCGGCGAAGCTCCCTACGATGACCAGACCGTGGTCGTGCTCAAGGTCCTGGACGACTCCGGCAAACGCAAATGAGCAACCGCGCCGCGCCCGAGGGGCGACCGCCCGCGTTCGTGTATCGCAGGGACGTGCTGCACTGCGACCGGGCGAAGCTGCCGGAATTGGCCCGGAAGTACGGAACGCCGCTGTATGTTTATTCCGCCGCTGCGATCCGCGACCGCTACCGGGCCTTTGACCGCGCGTTTCGCGGCTTTCCGCACACTGTCTGCTACTCCGTCAAGGCAAATTCCAACCTGGCGCTCCTGAAAATGCTGGCGGCGCTGGGTTGCGGTTTCGACGTGGTCTCCGGCGGGGAATTGCAGCGAGTGCTGCACGCCGCTAAACCCGCGGCTAAGCGCGTGGTGTTTTCCGGGGTGGGCAAGACACGGGAGGAGATGGATGCGGCGCTAAATGCGGGCATCCTGATGTTCAACGTGGAAAGCGAGAGCGAGATGGCGGTGCTGGCAGAACGCGCCGCACGCCTGAAAACCAGGGCTCAAGTCGCATTCCGCGTCAACCCGGATGTTTCAGCGGAGACCCATCCTTACATTGCTACCGGCTTGCACAAGCACAAGTTCGGCGTGCCCATCGACTCCGCGGCCAAGCTCTACCAGCAGGCGGGGAGGGAAAAGTGGCTGGAGGTGGCGGGGGTCAGCGTGCACATCGGATCGCAGATCACGCGCGTGGAGCCATTCGGGGCAGCTATGGAGCGGGTGGCGGAACTGGTGCGCGGGCTCAAGCGCGACGGACACCGGATTCGATACGTCGATGCCGGCGGCGGCCTCGGCATCCGCTATGACGCGCAGGAACTGCCCGGGTTCGCCGATCACTCCAGGGCTTTTGCCAAGGCAGTAACGGGTCCGCTGCGCAAGCTAAGGGTGCACCTGCTGCTCGAGCCGGGGCGATCGATTGTTGGCCCGGCGGGCGCGCTGGTCGTGCGGGTGCTCTACCGGAAGTCGAACAATGGCAAGCTTTTCGTGGTCGTGGACGGAGCCATGAACGACTTGATCCGGCCTGCGCTCTACGGTGCACACCACGAGATCGTGCCGGTGGTCAGGACCAGCTTGGCGGAGCGCGACATAGTGGACATCGTGGGGCCGATTTGCGAGACGGGAGATTTTTTTGCGCGCGACCGCGAGCTCTCGCCAATCGAAGAAGGCGGGTTGCTGGCAATTCTCGACACCGGTGCGTATGGAATGTCGATCACGTCGAATTACAACACGCGTCCGCGGGCGGCGGAAGTTCTGGTCGATGGCAGCAGGACGCGGGTGATCAGGAAACGGGAAACAATCGCGGACCTGTTGAGAGACGAAACCAGGTAGGCGAAGACAAGTCGCGCCATACCAGGGCACACTTGGGACCGTGACTACTCCTTGTTCCAAACCACCCGGCCGCCCACCACCGTGGTAACTACCTTCACGTCGGGAATATTCTTCGGGTTGATGGCGAAAAGATCGTCGCTGAGGATGATGACATCGGCAAGTTTGCCGGGCGTGAGCGAGCCCTTTTCGTTCTCCTGAAATTCAGCATAGGCAGAACCCAGGGTGTAGGCCTCGATGGCCTCCGCGAGCGTGATCTTCTGTTCCGGCACCCAGCCATCGGGGTTCTTGCCGTCCAGGGTTGCGCGCGTGACGGCCGCGTACAGGGTGAGCATGGGGTTTAGCGGCGCGACGGTCCAGTCGGTGCCGAGGGCAAGCCGCACTCCGTGGTCGAGCAAGCTGCGAAAGCCGTACGTTGTCTTGATGCGCTCAGGTCCGATGCGCCGCTCCGCCCAGCGGCCGTCGTCGATGGCGTGGTAGGGCTGCACGGAGGCGATGACCTTGAGCGCGGCGAAGCGGTCAAAATCTTTTTGTGCCAGGTGCTGGGCGTGCTCGATTCGCCAGCGCCGGTCGCCATCGCCGTGGAGACGCTGAACCTCGCCGAATAGGTCCAGTGTAATGGAGATCGCCTGGTCTCCGATCGCGTGCATGCAAACCTGCAAGCCGGCATCGTCGGCATTCATCAGCCAGGAGCGGACTTTGGACAACGGCTGCATGCCTTCGGTGAGCAGGCCGCGGTTCTTCGGGTCGTCGCTGTAAGGCTGAAAGAAGTAGGCGGTTCTGGAGCCAAGCGAGCCGTCGGCGAACATTTTGAGGGCTCCGACTTGCAGACGAGATGAGCCGTAGGCATGGCGGATGCCGAGTTTGGCCTCGTCCTGCCAGCGCTCCAACGGCTGGGCAACGTAAATTCGAGAGGTGAGTTCGCCTCTCTCCTGCAGCTCACCGTAAATCCTGATGTTGTCGCCAAGATCTTCGCCCATGCCCGCCATTTCCTGCACGCTGGTGACACCCAGCACGGCGGCATAATTCAGCGCGCGTTTGGCTGCGTGCAGCAGGCGATCATGCGAAAAAGTGGGAACCTTCCTGCCCGCCAGGTCCATCGCGGCGTCTTTCAAAATTCCGGTTGGATTGCCTTGCGCGTCGCGAAGAATGGTTCCGCCGGGTGGATCAGGGGTTTGCGCGGTGATGCCGGCCAGCTTCAGCGCCATCGAATTGGCCAGGACCTCGTGACCGTCGTAGCGATTGACGAGCACCGGCGTGTGCGGTGTCACCGGGTCGATCAACTCCTTGCCCGGAAGCTGCGGCGGATTCCATTTCTCCTCGTCCCAATCGCCGCCGAGGATCCACTCTCCCTTGGGAGTATGCCGGGCGCGCTCGCCGATGCGGCGGGCGAATTCCTGGGGAGAGTCGGCGTCCTTGAGCTGGACATTGTCGAGCTGAAAGCCGCCATCCATGAAGTGAGTGTGGGCATCGTTGAAGCCAGGCAGAACAAGACGCTCGCGCGCGTCGATGACGCGGGTCCCCGGACCGCGCCACTGGTCAATGTCGGTGGCGGTGCCGACGGCGACGATGCGCTCTCCGATGACGGCGAGGGCTTCAGCGCGCGGGCGCGACCTGTCGACGGTGTAGAGCTTGCCGTTGGTGATGATCAGGTCGGCGGCGGGGCGGTTTTGGGCGACAGACAGCAACTTCATGGCAAGCAAGAGAACAACGAGAAGGGAGCGCGCTGTCATGAGGTTAAGCTGTAATGTTTCACGTCGTCATTTCGTAACTTTCGTGTGTAGGCGCAATTTATTCCGCCGATCACGACGGAATCAATCTGCTCGCTACACCGCACCCGCGAGGGCACGTGCGCCACAAAAGCAATCTTCACCGCATGCCGAGCTTCAGCTTGGTCCGCAGCACGTCGAAAAACGTCTTACGCATTCTCAGCAGAGTGGTGTGGTATTCGGACTTCCGGCACCGGATGCGGTCATCGTCCGACAAGGGGACGCCGACCTGTCCGTCGATGCTGAGGTAAGCCTCTTCGCCCGCGCTCTTCACACTGATCTCGATTTCGACTGTGTCCTTGACCACGATGGGCCGATGGGTCAGCGAGTGCGGGCAGACCGGCACGATCACCACGGCGTCCACCGAAGGCATCAGAATGGGCCCGCCGGCCGCGAGCGCGTACGCGGTCGAGCCGGTCGGGGTGGAGATGATGACGCCGTCGGCCTTGTAGTTGGAGACGAACACGTTGTCGAGATAGAGGTCGAAACTTACCAGGCGCGCGATCGCGCTCTTGTTGACGACGGCATCGTTGAGGCAGTCGTAGCTGGCCACCGCTTTGCCGTCGCGCATCAACCGGCAGTTCAGCATCTTGCGGGTTTCGAAGGAGCAGCGCTGCTGGTCAACGGCCTCTAGCGTTTCCCAAAGTTCGTCGAGCGGAACTTCCGTCAGAAACCCCAGCGAACCAAGATTGGCGCCGAGAATGGGAATGTTGTTGGGGGCAACCGCTCGCGCTGCGGAAAGCAGTGTGCCGTCGCCGCCCAGGACCAGCACGAAGTCCGGCTTCTTGTCCGCAATGTCGTTGCGCTCGATGGGGTCCAACCCGGAGACGTACGCCGCGGTTTCGCGGTCCGCCCAGACACGCTCATAGCCATGCTCGCGCAACCACTGCAGGATCTTGGGCACGAGTTGCTCGAGTTCAGGCTTTTCCGGCTTCGATACGATGGCGACGGTCTTCATTGGCAACCGGGGATTGTACAGGCTGCCGGCGGAAACGGGCTAGCGCTGCGCGTACAACAAGAATTCGTGATTGCCTTCCGTGCCCAGAATGGGCGAGTCAATCACTTCGATGTTATGCCATCCAAGCTGGTGCAGGGCGTTACGGACCTTCGCCACGGCGGCTTGCTGTGCCGCCGCATCGCGGACGATGCCACCCTTCCCAACCATCTCTTTGCCCGCTTCAAACTGCGGCTTTACCAGAACCACGATGCCGGCCAGGCTTTCTCCGGCTGCCTTGACCACGGCAGGAAGCACCAGGGTCGCGGAGATGAAGGAAACGTCCATGGCGGCAAACTCCACCGGTTCGGCGATGTCCTGACCACGCAGGTAGCGGGCGTTGGTCTTCTCCAGCAAGCGGACGCGCGAGTCCTTACGGAGGCGCAGGTCGATTTGACCGTAGCCGGTGTCCACCGCAATCACCCGTGCCGCGCCGTGCTGGAGCAGGCAGTCGGTGAAGCCGCCGGTGGAGGCGCCCACATCCATGCAGAGCCGCCCGCGGACATCGATTTGCCAGTGCTGCAGAGCGCGTTCCAGCTTCAGGCCGCCGCGGCTGACGTAACGCAGATCGTCGCCGAGTAACCGAATCGTGGCATCGGCCTCGATCGCGACGCCCGGCTTTTCGATTTTCTGCTCGTTGGCCAGCACCTTGCCGGCAAGAATGAGCGCCTGCGCTCGTTCTCGCGAAGGAACCAGGCCACGCTCGACGAGCAGCTTGTCAATGCGGGTCTTCACCGCGCCAGCGTAGCACGGGCGCTACGCCGCGCGTTTCTCCTGCGCCCGCCGCGGCCGGACAAAGATCTGGCCGTCGCGGACCTCGGCATCGAAGATTTCGATGGCGTCCTTCGCCGGACCGCTCTCCACCCCGCCGGTATGGACATTGAACTGCGACCCGTGCCAGGGACACTGCACCGTGCATCCGATGAGCGCGCCGTCAGAGAGCGGCCCGCCGGAGTGGGTGCAACGGTCGGAAAAAGCGACGATGCCTTCGGAACAGCGGCCGACGGCGACGCGGGTTCCGGTGATGTCGGCCAGTAGGAGTTGCCCCTCCGCCAGTTCGTCGGCTTTGCATAGCGGCTGGTCCCACCGCGTAAGTTCCACCTCGCGGTACTTGCCGGCATTCGCGTAACGGTGATCCACCGCGATCTGGTTGCGATAGACAAGAGTGCCGCCCAGCCATCCGGAGATGGCAAGCGCAACGATTCCGATGGCGGAAAGAAGCAGAGACAGCCCATCCGGTGCGGTGGCGGGGCCGGCCCGGTGCGCGGCGACCGCAATGAAGAGCGCAATCACCACGACGTTCAGCACCGCGTGCTTGTAACCGCGGCTGCGCCCACTGGAGTTGGGAGGCACCACGGAAAACAAATCGATCGCGCCCGGAATGGCCGCCAGTCCGCCGCCGCACAATCCGGCGATGATGCAATACCATGCCGCCGCCCACAGGGCCGAGTTGCCACCCAGAACTCCGATGACGTCGAAGACGAAGCTGGTGATGAATAACCCGATCGGAAATGCGACCAGGAATGGATGGACCGGATGCGACTTGATTTGTGCACGCGCGCGCATAAAGCCTCCCCGAACTGCCTCTTTAGTGTGACGTTCATTGTGCCGGGCAGGATGGCCGAACAACAGGGTTCCGGCGCAGCTTGCTTGCGCGCGCCCGCGGCCAGAGCGGCAGTGACTAGCTCTTTTCCGGGATTTCCTTTCTAATCGGCTGCTGGCCGCGCGGAACTGGCGGCTGAAAACTTCATGAACGAACTCGGCTTCTGGATCGCGTTCAACGTCTTCGTCGTGGTTATGCTGGTGCTGGACTTGGCGGTGTTTCACCGCAAGCCCCACGCCATACGTTTTCGCGAAGCGGCCGGGTTCAGCGTCATGTGGGTCGTGATGGCGGCCGCTTTTGCCGCGTTCGTCTTTTACTGGCGCGGGCGCGCCACCGCGCTCCAGTTCGTGACCGGATACGTGGTAGAGGAATCGCTGAGCGTCGATAACCTGTTCGTATTCCTGCTGATCTTCCGCTACTTCCGTGTCCCTTCGCATTACCAGCACAAGGTGCTGTTCTGGGGCATACTGGGCGCGCTGATCATGCGCGGCGTATTTATTCTTGCCGGCGTGAGCCTGATACAGCGCTTCCACTGGATCATTTACGTCTTCGGCGCATTCTTGGTTTACACCGGGCTGCAATTGCTCCGGCAAGGCGAGCGCGACATCCACCCGGAGCAGAACCCGGTGCTCAAGCTTTTCCGCCGCTGGGTGCCGGTGACGCCTGACTACGTCGGCGGACGCTTCACGGTGCGCAACCCGGGGCTGTTTGCGACCCCGCTGCTGGTGGTCCTGATCGTGGTGGAGACCACCGACGTGCTGTTTGCGGCCGACTCCATTCCCGCGGTGCTGGCGATTACCCGGGACCCATTCATCGTGTACACCTCGAACGTCTTCGCAATCCTGGGGCTAAGGTCGCTCTATTTCGCGCTGGCGGGGATGATGGAGGCGTTTCAGTTCCTGCACTACGGACTCTCGGCGATCCTGGTGTTCATTGGGGTGAAGATGCTGATTTCGAGTCACTACGAGATCCCGACCGAGTATGCGCTGCTGGCGGTAGGCGCGGTGCTGGCTTTGTCGGTGATAAGTTCCTTGGCAATTCAACCGAAAAAAAAGCCCAAGCACTAGAGCGCAACGACTGCGTCCGCTCGGAACGTGCGGTGGCTCACCACACCCGGCATCGATCCGCAGGCGCCATCGGCTGCCCAGTCTGGCATCGGAATGCCTGCTGGAATTCCGGCATGTTGCGGACGACGCCGTTGGTGCGGTACTTAGGCGGGGAGTGCGGGTCCGTGATGGCGCGCATGCGCGCTACCTCAGGACGCTGGTTGGAGCACCAACTCTGGGCGTAGCCGATGAAGAAGCGCTGCTCCGGCGTCAGGCCGTCCACCGGCTGAAGGTTTTGTCCGCGGGTCTGATCGCGCCATGCCATGTAGGCGAGGATGAGGCCGCCGATATCGGCGACATCTTCGCCCAAGGTCAGCTTGCTGTTGATCTTGATATCGTCCACGACGGTGTACTGCGCGTACTGGCTGGCCACACATTGCGCGCGGCGCTCAAATTCCGTAGCGTCCTGCGGCTGCCACCAGTCGCGCAAATTCCCCGCTGCGTCGAACTGCCGTCCTTCGTCGTCGAAGCCGTGCGTGAGTTCGTGGCCGATGGTGCCACCGGTGTCGCCGTAATTGGGAGCGTCGTCCATCTTAGGATCGAACAGGGGAGGCTGGAGTATGCCGGCGGGAAAATTGATGCTGTTGTTCTGGGTGTCGTAGTAGGCATTGACCGTCGGCGTGGTGATGTACCACTCGGTTCGGTCCACGGGTTTGCCGATCTTGTGGAGCTGGCGCATGAACTCAAAGGCGTTGGAGCGCTCGCCATTGCCGAGGGCGTCACCACGCGCTATTTGTAGCGCCCTGTAGTCGCGCCATTTGTCGGGATAGCCGATCTTATTGACCACGGCATGAAGCTTGGTGAGCGCCTGCTGCTTGGTGGCTTCCGACATCCATGTGAGTTGTTGGATATCGCGCGCCATGGCCTGCTCGATCTGCTCGACCATTCTGCGGGCGCGCTGCCTGGCCTCGGCGCTAAAGGCGATCTCCACGTAGGCTTGGCCCAGGGCCTCGCCGAGGGCGCGGTCGGTGTAGCGCACGCACCGTTTCCAACGTGCCTGCAGTTCGCGCGCTCCGGTCAAGGTGCGGCTGTAGAAGTTGAAGTCCTCGTCGACAAACGCCGTCGACAGCCAGCGCGCCTGGGCATGGACCAGGTGCCAACGCAAGTAGGCTTGCAGCGCCGGCAGCGGTTCGCTCATGATCACCGCCTCCATGGCTTTAATGAAATCCGGCGCAGCCACATTGAGCGCTTGGACCTTCTGCAGCCCCAGCGCGCCGAAATAGCGTTCCCATGGGAATGTCGGGCTGAGCGCCTGAAGTTGCTGCAGCGACATGCGGTGATAAACGGCGTTGGGATCGCGGCGTTGAACGCGGCTCATCGAACCTTTGGCGAGGGCGGTCTCGATGCGCAGGACGGCCTGGGCGTCGGAAGCGGCGGCCGGCGCCGCCTCCCCGGCAAGCTCGAGCATTTTTTGCACGTGCGCCACGTACTGAGGCCGCAGCTCTTGCGACTTGGCATCCTCCTTGAGGTAGTAATCGCGGTCGGGAAGGCCAAGGCCGCCCTGGTCGACTTCCGCGATTACTTCCTCGGAATTTTTCGCGTCCTGCGTAGAACCGAAACTGAACAACGGCGCCTGGCCGAAATAAATTCCGATGTCGGTGGGATGTGCGTGCGAAAGATAGTCGGCGAGATCGCTTTTCGCCCGCAGCGCGGCGATGGCGGCGAGATCGGACTTGAGGGCGTTCGCGCCAGCGGCGTCCACCGCCTTCTGATCGATGCAGGAAGCGTAGAAGTCGCCAATCTTCTGCTGGATCGGGCCGCGGTGCGGATCGGGGGCCGCGGCATTTTCCAGGATCAGTCGCAACAGCTCCCGGTTGTCCTCCTGCAGCTTCGCGGTCACGCTCCACGATGATTGATCCGCCGGAATCGAGTTCTTCTTCTGCCAGCCGCCACAGGAATAAGCGTAGAAATCAACACAGGCGTCGGCGGTTTTGTCCATCGCGGCGGGATCAAGACCGGGAGCGTAGGTGACCGGCATGGACTTCGCGGGCGCTGGAGCCGCAGGCCTCGGCGCTGGATGCTGTGCCGCCGGCGCTGGCTGCTGGGCCCAACCGCCGATAGAAATCAGGAGCAGGCAAAGAATTCTTCTTGACGCTTGCATGAGCATGACTTTCCTGTTGCATCGCAATGAAATTCTGCCGTCACGGAAGTCGAACCGCGAGCGGCTATTCAAACCGGATCTGCTCGCCTTTGACGACGGAGTGTTTCTTGAACTTTGCATCGTTGGGTAGAGGATAATCCGTGCGATATTGCGCGCCGCGGCTTTCCTCTCGCGCCAGCGCGGAGCGCGTGATCAACAACGCCACCTGGTGAATGTTGGCGGCCTGGCAGCCATTCCGGGAGTGCGGCCAAATGGCTTGCAGCCTGTGCAGTTCGTGGATCGCGTGCTTGAGGTGAGAGCCGATGCGGACGATCCCCACCTGCCGCCACATCAGATCCCGGATTTGCTGCACGATGTCGGCGGCGGCAGCCGGAGCCGTTTCATTTGCGATCTCCGGCGCGGAGTGATGGGAGCCGGCGTGGGGCTTGGGCTGACGCAATTGCTCGCGCATGATCTTGGCTGCACGCGCTCCGAAGACGAGGCCCTCGAGAAGGGAATTGCTTGCCAGCCGGTTGGCGCCGTGCACGCCGGTACAAGCTGCCTCGCCCGCCGCAAACAGTCCGGGCAGGCTTGTACGACCATCCAGGTCCGTGCGCACCCCGCCCATGGCGTAGTGAGCGGCAGGACGCACCGGCACGAGGTCGGTGGTGATGTCCACGTTATATTCGAGGCAGGTTTTGTGGATCCGCGGAAAATGCGATTCGATTTTCTTCGGATTGAGGTGGGTGAGGTCGAGATAAACCACCGCATTCTCCGACTTGACGAGCCCGATCTCGTGCGCGATGGCGCGCGCCACCACGTCGCGGGGTGCGAGTTCGGCGAGCTCGTGATACTTGGGCATGAAACGCACCAGTTCCATGTTGCGGAGATAGGCGCCTTCGCCGCGCAACGCCTCGGAGAGCAGGAAACGGGGAGCGCCCTTGACGTAAAGCGCCGTGGGATGGAACTGCACGAATTCCATGTCGCTGATCTCCGCCCCCGCGCGCCAGGCCATGGCGACGCCGTCGCCGGTCGCCACGCCGGGATTCGTGGTTTCACGATAGATCTGGCCCAGGCCGCCGGTGGCGAGCAGCACCGCCGAGGCGTGCACTTCCTTGCGCTCGCCCTTTTCGTTCATGACCTCGATTCCGGCCACGCGGCCGTCATGCAGGCAGAGCTCGGTGGCAAACTCGAATTCCAACAGCGAGATATTCTTGAGGGCCTTGGTTTTGAGCCACAGGGCGCGCCCGATCTCGCGTCCGGTGGAATCTCCGTGCGCGTGCAGGATGCGGTTGCGGCTGTGCGCTCCCTCGCGCGCGAACACCAGCTTGCTGCCGGCACGGTCGAACTCGGTGCCCCAGGCAATGAGTTCCTCGATGCGCTCCGGGCCTTCCTCCACCAGCACGCGGGCGGCGGCTTCGTTGCACAGCCCGGCGCCGGCGTTGAGCGTGTCCTGGAGATGGAGGCCGATTTCGTCCTCATCGCTGAGCGCGGCGGCAATGCCACCCTGGGCGTATTGCGTGGCGGATTCGGTCAGTTCGCGCTTGGCTAAAACCAGCACCCGACCGACGGGGGCCAGGTCGATGGCGGCCCGCAGCCCGGCGATACCGGCTCCGACGACAATGAAATCGGTTTCGTGAGGAACGGATTTCATGAACGGACGATGTTACATCCTCGCCCCAGTTACGTCAGCATCACGCGCCTGGCCGGGCGGGAGCGGGTCCAAAAGTGGACTGCTACGGCCCGCCCGCAGCAACCTCGCGCGTGCGTTATCATGGAAGGGTGCGGCAAGTCGAAGTCAAACTTCCCTCCAATCCGTACACCGTCACCATTGAATCCGGGCTGCTGACGCGTGCCGGCGAGCTGCTCCGGTCGCTCCTGCCCGATCGCTCGCGGTTTGTCGTGGTCACGGTTCCTCCGGTCAAGAAGCTGTGGGCCGACACTCTGACCACATCCCTCGCCAATGCCGGGTTGCCGCACACCGTTCTGGAAATGCCGGACGGCGAGCGCGCCAAGACACTGGAAACGGTGCGTGACCTGGCCACCAAGCTGGTGCGGCGCGACGCCGATCGCAAGTCGGTGGTGATCGCGCTGGGCGGCGGCGTGGTGGGTGACGTGGCGGCTTTCGTGGCCTCCATCTACATGCGAGGCATCGACGTGGTGCAAATTCCCACCACCTTCCTGGCCCAGGTGGACGCTTCCATCGGCGGCAAAACCGGGGTCGACCTTCCCGAGGGCAAGAACCTGTTGGGAACATTTCATCAGCCGCGCGCGGTGCTCGTCGATCCCGGAGTGCTGGGAACAGTCGGGGAGCGCGAATTTCGCGCCGGCTTGTACGAGGCCATGAAGTGCGGCATCATACGACGTCCAGACATCTTCGAATTCATGGAGCAAAATCGCGAACGGGTCTTGCAGCGCGACCCGGCGGCGCTGGAATGGCTGATCGCGGAATGCGTGCAGGTGAAAGCGGACGTGGTGGCCGCCGACGAGCGCGAGTCGGGTCTGCGCCGCATCCTGAACTTCGGGCACACCGTCGGCCATGCTCTGGAGGCGGAAACCGGCTACAAGCAATTCTTGCATGGGGAAGCCGTGGCCTGGGGCATGGTGGCCGCTTCCATGATCTCCGCCGCGATGCAAATGTCAGATTCGGAAACCGCGCGCCGCATCATTTCGTCTGTGCTCGCCTACGCGTCTCTGCCCAAAGTAGAACCGCGCGGCAAGCGCATCGCGCGGCGACTGGCGCATGATAAGAAAACAATGAATGGAGTCGTGCACTTCGTGCTGCCCATCGAAGTCGGCAAGGTGGAGATCGTTCCCGACGTTCCGGAGCGTGCCGTGGTGCAGGCGGTCGAAGAGCTTCGGTACCTGTCACAGGCGTAACCATGGCGGTGACTTGCGCATCCGAGGTGCCTCGGGCATTTTTCTTGCGGAGGCGCCATGTCCCCCGCTTTGATCAAGCTGCTGTTCCTGGCCGCGCTGCTCGTGATCTGGACACTGTTCGGCAAACGCATCGTTGCCATGTTCCTGGTGCGCAGCGCCTCCCAAGGCGCGCTCAACCATGTCGGAAAGAAGGCGATCGAGTCGCAGCCTGACTTCGTCAACCTGGCGCGCGACGAATTTCCCAAGTTCAGCAATGCGGCAGGCATTGACGAGTTGAAGAACCCGCTGCTGGCGTCCGGGTTCGACTACGTCGGCACGTTTAACGTGGACAAGATGCCCGGGGTGAAGGTGGTCGTTCTGGCCAAGCCGGACGATTACGTTACCGCGCATATCTACGAGCATCCCAGGGCCGGCATCTGGATCGAACTGGTGACGCGCTACCAGGACGGCAGCAGCCACTCGTTGACCACTCTGCCTGCGACCGGCATCCAGCTTCCGCCCTTCGTGCAGACTATTCGCGCCCCCAAGGCGCCGGCCCCAGTCCTGGTAAAGATGCTCATGAGCGGGCGTCACGCCGGAGAGATGAAGCGCGTCGGCGTGTCGGAGGCAGTCCAGGAATTCGAGCAGAACTATGCCAAGTACATCCTGTGGCAAAAGAACAAGGGAATGACGACTGCTGAGATGGCTCAGATCGTGCAGAAGTGGGCCGAGCAGAAACTGCCCAGCCAGGTGCACAGCGCGCGAGCATAGAATCAGAGCGCCGGAATATGGCCCGGATTTCTGCGCCAGCCAAAGAACAGAAAAGCCACCTCAGGCCAGCCGCAATTTTGCCGTCCTCCTTGTCCTCTGTGGTTAACTACTGCACATGGCGGATTCCACGAAGCCGGTGACAGGCGCGTCGCCTGCCGGCGCAAAAGACCGGCAGCAGGCCGCCACCGCAGTGCGCGAAATGTTCACCTCTATCGCGCCCCGCTACGACCTGCTGAACCACCTGCTTTCGTTCAACATCGACCGCCTCTGGTGGCGCCGCGCCGCGCGCACCTTTCGCCATATCCTGCAGCGGCCGGAGGCGCGGGCGCTGGACCTGTGCTGCGGGACCGGAGACATGGCCTTTGCCCTGCTCCGCGCATCGCGGCGGAAAGTCCAAATCGTAGGCGCTGATTTCTCTCATGCCATGCTGGTGCGGGCGGCGCGGAAATCGCGCGGGACTTCGCTGCGCTGGCTGGAAGCGGACGGGCTTCGCCTGCCCGTGCCGGACAGCAGCTTCGACCTTGTCACCTCGGCATTCGGCTTCCGCAATCTCGCCGATTACGACGCCGGCCTGCGCGAAATCTTCCGCGTGTTGCGGCCCGGCGGGGAAACTGGGATCCTTGATTTTGGAGAGCCCTCGGGGATGATCGGGAGCGTGTACCGCGTTTACTTCAAGCGCGTGCTGCCCGCGGTGGGAACGCTGATTTCGGGCGTGAAGGGCCCCTACGCCTACTTGCCGTCGTCGGTGGAGCGGTTTCCTTCGCCCAGCGAAATGCTCGGGCAGATGCGGGCGGCGGGGTTCAGCGAAGTCACGTGGACGCCGTACACGTTTGGGATTGCAGGGCTTTACCGCGGAAAAAAGCTTTAAATCTGCGTTAATGAGAGTGACAGTTCTTTTCTTGCCTTCCTGCACCTTTGTGCCCTTCGTGGTTAGACCGACTTGAAGAAGCGGTGAAAATTCTCGGTCGTCGCCACGCCAACTTCTTCCGCCGAAATTCCACGCAATTCCCCGATGTGGCGCGCGGTTTCGGCGACAAAGGCAGGCTCGTTGCGTTTGCCGCGATGCGGCACAGGCGCGAGGTAGGGCGAATCGGTTTCGATCAGCATTCGGTCGAGCGGAATCCGGGTCGCAGTCTCGCGAATGGAAACAGCTTTGGGATAGCTCACGTTTCCGGCGAAGGAAATCATGAAACCCAGGTCCATGCCCAGTCTTGCGTGCTCAACGCTTCCGGTGAAGCAGTGCAGGATGCCGCCGAGTCCCGCCGATTTCCAGTGCTCGCGCAACAAGCGGAATAGGTCCTGCCAGGCATTGTCGTTGTTGTCGGAAGGCCGATTGTGAACCACGATGGGCAAGCCGGCCGCGCGCGCCAACTCCATCTGACGAATGAAGACCTTCTGCTGCACGTCGCGCTTGGAGTGATCATAAAAATAATCCAAGCCGATTTCTCCCCAGGCAATCACCCGCGGATCGTGAGCCAGTTTCTCCATCTCGGCAAAATGACGTTCTTCGGCTAGCGCTGCTTCATGGGGATGCACGCCGATCGTGGCATAAATGTTCAAGCCTTGGCTTGGACCGTACTGCTCGGCAAGCCGGATGCCGCAGGCGACGTCGTCGGGGCCGCTGCCGTTACCGATCGCGACCAGCGCCTGGACACCGGCTTCTCGCGCGCGGGCCAGCACCTGCTCGCGGTCTGGAGCGAACTTGGGGCCTTCGAGGTGGCAATGGCTATCTATCAACATAGGAAAAACAACGCCACGGATTTACACGCATGAACACATGTCAGAAACAAGAAACGTTAAATCCGTGTTGATCAGTGCGATCTGTGGCTGGTTATTTCAACTTCGCGCCGACTGGGATATCTTCCAGGAAGCCCGCCAGCACGGGTTTGCCGCCCTCCGTGGATGCGGCCACGATCATGCCATTCGATTCCAGGCCTTTCAGCTTGCGCGGCGCGAGATTGGCGACAATGACCACCTTGCGGCCGATCAGTTGCTCCGGGGTATAGGCCTCGGCGATTCCCGCAACAAGCTGCCGCACTTCGGTGCCAATATCGACTTCCAGGCGCAACAGGCGGTCCGCGCCTTTGACTTTCTCAGCGATTTTTACCTGGCCGACGCGCAACTCCACCTTCAAGAAATCGTCGATCGAAATTTTTCCTTCCGCCGGCGTAGGAGGTGTTTTGGGAGCCCCCGCTTTGGCCCCAGTGCCTGCCGGCCGCGCGGTTTCGCCGTTCTGCCCCATGGCCATCTCCACTGGCGGGCGCGCCGCGGCGGCCGGAGGTTTTTTCGCTTCGGCACCCACCAGGGGAGCGCGGCCCTGCTGCTCGAGTTCGTGCATCTTCTCAATCGCGGTTTTGTCAACGCGCGGAAAGACGGGCTCGACCTTGCCGAGCTTTGTGCCGAGCTCCAGTTGTCCCCACTGGAGGCGGTCGAGCCGGAATTTTTCGATGTCGCCAAGCCCAAGCTGCTTCCAGATGCGCGAACTGGACTCGGGAATCACCGGGTAAACGAGGGCGGTAGCGACGCGCAGCGCTTCGGCAGCGGTGTAGAGAATCGTGCCCAGGCGCGAGCGGCTCTGCTCATCCTGCTTTTCCGCAACTGCCCAGGGTTCATTCTCACCGATGTACTTGTTGACGGCGCCGATGACGCCCCAGACGCATTCCAGGGCGCGGGAGAACTGGTAACCGTCGAACAGGCGAGAGCACTCCGCCACGGCTCGGGTCGCGTGCTCCTGGATGGCATGATCGGCGTCGCTCAGCGCGGCCTTGCCGGACGGATAGGGAACTTCGCCGCGGAAGTAACGCTGGATCATGCTCAAGGTGCGGCTGGCCAGATTGCCGTAATCATTGGCGAGGTCGGAATTGAAGCGGCCGACGAGAGCGTCAAAGGAAAACGAGCCGTCCTGTCCGAAGACGATCTCGCGCAGCAGGAAGTAGCGCAGCGCATCCACGCCGAGCACGTCGATGATGGTTTCCGGGCGCACGATGTTACCGCGCGATTTCGACATCTTGTCCTGCTCGAACAGAATCCAGCCGTGCGCCATGATGGTGGCGGGCAGCGGCAGATTGGCGGCCATCAGGAACGCCGGCCAATAGACGCAATGGAAGCGCACGATCTCCTTGCCGATCATGTGAACGTCGGCGGGCCAGTATTTCTCGAACTGCTGCTGGTCCTTCTTCTTGTCCGACCCGTAGCCGATGGCGGTGATGTAGTTGCTCAGGGCATCAAGCCAGACGTAGATCACGTGGCCGGGATCGTCCGGCACCGGGATTCCCCATTTGAAAGTACTGCGGCTGATGGAGAGATCGCGCAGACCGCCGCGCACGAACGACATCACCTCGTTGCGCCGCGTCTCCGGGCGAATGAAGTCGGGGTGCCGCTGGTAGTACTTCAGCAGCTTGTCTTCGAAGGCGGAGAGTTTGAAAAAGTAGTTCTCCTCGCTGATGGTCTCGGTCGGACGGCCACAGGTAGGGCACGGTGCGCCGGGTCCCGCGGCATCAACATAGAGATTGTCATGAATGCAGTATTGGCCGGTGTAGCTTCCTTTGTAGATGTAGCCGTTGTCACGCAGCACCCGAAACAGCGCCTGCACACCCTGCTTGTGTTCCGCCGAGGTGGTGCGGATGAATTTGTCGTAGGTGGCGCCGACGCGTTCGGCCATGGCCTTGAAGGCAGCCGCGATTTCGTCGGCATAGTCCTGCGGCTCGCGTCCGGCCGCTTGGGCGGCGCGTTCCACGTTGACACCGTGCTCGTCGGTTCCGGTCAGGAAGTAGGTATCTTTGCCGAGCATGCGCTGGCGCCGCGCGATGGTGTCGCAGACGATGGTGGTATAGGCATGCCCGAGGTGCGGGCGAGCGTTCACGTAGTAGATCGGGGTCGTGATGTAGAACTTGTCCGGCATTTGTGTACTGATGACAACGGAGCGGAAACGTTCATCATAGGGAACGCTGAGCGACCGCGTCAAACCTTCGGGCGTTGCTATAATCCATGTTTCTTCAGCCGCTTCGAGGACGCCTGATCCTTGTACCGCCGATTTCAGCAGCAACTCGCCGCACGCGTGCGTGCCTGTCTGCACGAGAAATACGACATTGATCTGCCGAGCATCGTGATCGAGCAGCCGCCGAAGGTGGAGCTCGGTGAATACGCCCTGCCGTTGTCCTTCGAGCTTGCTAAGCGGCTGCGCAAGCCGCCGCGCAAAATTGCCGAAGAGATTGTTGGCGGTATTGGCCCGCTGGAAGGCTTCGAGAGACTGGAGGTCGCGGGGGCAGGTTATATCAATGCGCGGCTGGACCGGGGCGCGGCTGCGGCGGTGCTGGCCGCGGGAGACGAACCACCGCAAATCCCGGTCGAAGGCAAGATCCTGGTCGAACACACCAGCATCAACCCCAACAAGGCGGCGCACATCGGGCATTTGCGCAATGCCATCCTCGGCGACACCTTCGTGCGCCTGCTGCGCGCTGCCAATCGAACCGTGGATGTTCAGAACTACATCGACAACACCGGCGTGCAGGTGGCGGACGTGGTGGTCGGCTTCCGCGAACGGGAGCACAAAACCAAGGCCCAAGTCGAAGAATTGGCGAAGCGAGAGCCTCGCTTCGACTACCTGTGCTGGGACCTCTACGCCAGCGTGTCGCAGTGGTACCAGGAAGATCGCGCCAACCTGCAGAAGCGCGCCGAGGCTCTGCACGCGATCGAACAAGGCGGCAACCAGGCCGCCGAATTCGCCGAGATCATTTCCGCCGCGGTATTGCGCCGGCACCTGGAAACCATGGATCGTTTGTCGATCGAATACGATTTCCTGCCGCGTGAGAGCGAAATCCTGCGGCTGCATTTCTGGGACCTGGCTTTCCAGCAGATGAAGGAACGAGGGGTGCTGTACCTGGAAAGTGAGGGCAAGAACGAAGGATGCTGGGTGATGGGTCGTCCGCACGTGGCGGGGAAGTCGGAAGAGGAGCACACGGAAGAAGACCAGAAGGTGATCGTGCGCTCCAACGGCACCGTCGGTTACGTCGGCAAGGACATTGCGTATCACCTGTGGAAGTTCGGGTTGCTGGGGCGCGATTTCGGGTATCGCCGGTTTTACAAGTACCCGAACCAGCACGAAGTCTGGATTTCCGCCGTCGATGGAGAAAAAGAGCACCCGCATTTCGGCGGCGTGAGCGCGATCTACAACGTGATTGACGCACGGCAGGCGGAGGCGCAGAAGACGGTCATTGAAGCGCTGCGGGCGCTGGGCTACACGGAGGCGGCGGAGCATTACACGCACTTGTCCTACGAGATGGTGGCGCTCACGCCGCGTTGCGCGGCAGACCTCGGCTACGAATTGAGCGAAGATGATTGGGCCAAGGCCTACATCGAGGTCTCGGGACGGAAGGGATTCGGCGTCAAAGCGGATGACCTGCTCGATCGCCTGATTGCTGCCGCCGCCAGGGAAGTGGACACCCGCCACCCGGAGTTGGGCGATGCAGCGCGGCGCGAGATTGCGGCGCAAATCGCCATCGGAGCGCTGCGGTATTTCATGCTCAAATTTACCAAGCCCAGCGTGATCGCCTTCGACTTCAAGGAAGCGCTCAGCTTCGAGGGCGAAACTGGGCCGTACGCTCAGTATGCGGTGGTGCGCGGAACGAATATTTTTCGCAAAGCCGGGATTGAACCGGACTCGATCCTGGCTGCCGCCGGCCGGCAGGCAATCGATTTTTCAAGGTTTCTCAGCGGCGATGCGGGCAATGAATTCTGGGAATTGTTGCTGGCCGCGTCCAAGACCTCATACGTGATCGAGCAGTGCATCGCGACGGCGGAGCCGGCCCACGCCGCCAAGCATGCCTTCCAGTTGGCGCAGGTCTTCAACAATTTTTACCACCGCCATCACATCCTCAACGAGCCCGACGAGAACAGAAAGCGGTTTCTGCTCGTGACCGCGGCCATCGTACGGCGCGAACTTATCCGCGTGCTGCAAGTCATGGGAATCGCGGTGCCGCCCGTCATGTAGGCCCTGCGGACGGTCGCGACCTCCGGCGCCCCATTGTGAATCGTGCAGGAAGCGTAGTATGTTGGCCCCTCGAGCGGCAGCCCGGACCACGGAGGGACCATGTTGCTTCGAACCAGCAGCCGGATTTACGGCGAAGCGCTCATTCTCGACTGCAACGGCAGGATCGTTTTCGGCGAAGAGACCGCATTACTTCGCCAGCAGGTTCTGGAAATGCTGACGCAGACGGGCGCCGTTGTCCTGAACCTGTCCAATGTCAGTTTCATCGACAGCTCGGGAGTCGGGGAACTGATACGCTTGCTGACAACGGCCTCGCGGGACCGCAAGAAGATTGTGCTCGCCGGACTCACCGGGCGGGTGCGTGACGTGCTGCAGATCACCAAGCTGGCGAGCTGCTTCGAGACCTATTCCACGCCGATCGAGGCGGCGGAGTCGGTCAGCGCGGAGGCCGCGGGAGACAACAACTAAGAAGGGCAGCCGGCACGCGAGCCGAAAAACGCGCGGGCGTCGCGTCGCGCACGAAATCCTCCCATTCCAATCCTGAACGTCTACCAGGTTTTCTTGATCCGCGTGTCGAAGCCGAAGCCGCCATTCTGATCGCGCGTGCCGCTGACCGAAAAGCGCGGTGAAACCTTGTACTGCAGCTCGATGATCTGGTTCTGTGTCGACGTCACGTCGGTAGAAAAGGTCACGAAAATGTTGCCGGTAACGCGCTGTTGCACGGTGATGCGGGCGCCCGGATTCTGCTGGTTGCTGCCCTGCAGGACCGGATCGACCGAGAGCTGCGAGATTCCCGCGATCTTGGAAATGCGGCTGGTGACCTGGCTGCTGACCTGGGAGGCAACCAGCGACTCCGCCCCCAACGCTCCCGGTGGCGAAGGATTGGCCGCGGAAGCCTCGGTGGTCTTGCCAAACGCGATCAGGTTGATGATGTCGGGCGGCGGCAGCGACGGATCAGAGGTGTAGCTGGTTTGCAGGTGATCCACCGGCCCGCGGAACATCATGTGAATGTTGTACTGCTGGATGGTGGTCTCGACGCGCACGTTGAGCACCGGCTGGGTTTGATAAGGGTTTACGAAATCAATGAACCCGCCCTGCAGGATGTAGCGGTTGCCCTGGAAGATGAGGTCGCCACCGTTCAGGTTGATGCGGCCGAGCACGACGGGCTCATTCGCTGTGCCCTGCACTCGCAGGTTCGCCGCCGCCTGCAGGCTCAGTTCGCGGCTGACCAGGCTGACCCCGCTGGTCGATTGCACGCTGACGTTCAGCCTCAGGTTATCGGCGAAGCTCTGGGATGGCGGCGGAGCTGTGCTGCCGCCGAACGAGCCGATCATTCCCATCAGGTCGAAATCAGGTGTAAACGACAAATCACTCAGGTGCACCTGCCCAGTCAAAATTGCGTTCTCCGGCGTCCCGGCAAGTGTGAGGTTCAGGCCGAAAGTCTCGCGCACTCCGTCGGGATACAGCATTCGCACCTCGCGGCCGGTTAAGGCCACGTCAAAGCGCATTTGAGGACGGTAAATCACGCCACCGGTTGCGGTCACGGTGCCGCCGCCGACGGTGCCCTGGAACTGCGTGATGTCGAGACGATCCTTGGTCAAGGTCAGAACCCCGTTGCCGTTTTGTATGCCCAGCGGAGCGCTGCCGGTGGCGAAGGTGGCATTGACGATGCGCACTTGCCCCTGCACATCCGGATTAGCAAACTTACCGAAGGAATTGATGTTGAACTGAAGCTGGCCGGAGCTGGTGACGTCGGGGCTGAAGAGCTGCGCGATTTGAAGGTTGATGTTGCCCTGTAACAACAGCGACAGCGGTTTGCCGCGGTCAACCACCGGCACCGAACCCTGGAGTTCCAGGTTGGTGTCAGTGCCCCGGATGGTGGTGCGCTGCAGATCGAGAACGCCATTGGCGTAGTCGATGTGAACGGGCTGCACGGCCCCGATCTGCACCGTATTCTTGTAATTGACGCGCAGAGTCGGAATGACGGCGTGCGCTTCCAGCAGCGCCTTGTTCTTGAGCGGGCCGCGCAAAGTTGCGTGCAGCTCCGTCTGCCCGGTGACATTGCCGGCTTGTGCGGGCGCGTAGGCGGCGACGATTGGCGCCAGCGGAATGGGCTGCGTGTCGATAGTCACGTTGGCGAAGTATTGTCCGATGAGCTGCACCGTTCCGCGCGCGCGCAGCGACGTATTGATGGCCTGCGAATCGAGGGCAAAAGTGCCGACATGGTTGGCGACGTTGGCCTGCAACACCAGTTCATTGATTGCCTGGTCCGCAACCTTGAGCTGAGGAGCACTGATGTTAGCCGACAGTTGCGGATTGTCGAATGAGCCCTGGCCGCTGGCGTCCAGGTTCAAGATGCCGGTCATGTTGCGCGCTTTGCCCGACTGGAGCAGTTCGATTCGGATTCCGTGTGCCTGCAGGTTGGCCTGAAATTCCTTCTTCCTGGGAAAAATGGTGGCCGCGCCTTCCGCCGAGCCTGCCGGCACGCGCAAGGCGAGGCTGGTGCGGACGGTGTCGCCGGCGCCGTTGAACTTGAGGTTCAGCGATTGAATCGCCTCGCCGGAGACTTTTGCATTGGTGAGGCTGACGGTACCGTTGCCGATCGGGTTCGACTCCGAGCCGTGCACCGCAATGTTGGCGGCGAGCGTGCCCGACACCGGGGTCTGCCAACCGGCGGCTTGCGCCAGCTCCCCGGCGTTAATGTTGGACGCGTTCAGCGCGACCTGCACCGGGCTGGTATCGGTGAAGGACCATTGCCGCAGCCCGGCGCTGAGGTTGAACGTGATGCGTCCGCGGTCCAAGGGCTGCAGCAACCCGTCCTTCAGGCTGGCTTGCGACGGACTGAGGCTGACATTCGTGCGCAGCACGCGCCACGCCGTGTTTCTGACCTTCAGGTTTTGCGCATTCAGCTGCCCGGTGATCTCCGGTGAGCTGGTGGTGCCGCGAACCGAAGCGTTGAAGCTCGCCGTCCCATACAAACCGAGCGCCGGCTGACCCGCTGCCGGCGGTTGGAACATATTGGCGACGGTTTCCAGCTCATGCAAATTCTGCGATTGCAAATGGACCTGCAGAGCGGAGCGGTCGCTCACGGTGCCATCGAGCGTGAGCGAAGTTTGCGGCGTCCGCAGGTAGCTCTGCGCCAGCGTGATCTGCTTGGCGCGTGCGGAGTAGCGCGCGTGAATTGTGCCGGTCATGGGCACGCCGGCTGCCCCGTTTGCGGAAGCCAGGCGCGCGTTGAGATTGGCGTCTGCGCGAGCGACCAGGTTATCGAACGTCTTGCCCCAGGTAGCGTCGGCGGTCGCATTCACGCCGCCGCTAATGGCTACCTGCTTCAGCGATGGCGACGCCATCATGGATTTCAAGTCAGCCAGCGAGACGCCGCGCAGGGCGGCATGAAGGGCCGATTGCGGCGCATTCCCGGTAATCCCGCGAACGTTCAACGTTCCCGTCAACGAGCCGCCGAGGAGATTGGCGCGCAAGTCCCTGACATCGAGATTGCCGTTCGCGACCGTGTAGCGGGCGCCGATATTGGAGATATTGCCGCGAAACGAGGGCGTGTCGACACGCAGAGCGCGGCTGCTTAGATCGCCGTTCAACACCAGTGCCGCCATCATCGGCACATTGGGGCGGGCCGCATAGTCCACCTTTCCCGCCAACCGGATCACGCCGGCGGGCAAGGTCGGGTTCTTGGTGATGTGGCGAAACTCGCCCGTATCAATCGAGGCGTCGTAGGTCGCCCGGACATGCGGATTTGCATAGTCTTCGACGGTGGCATCCAGGTTGAACTGCGAGTGGCCGCTGCTGAGCACGGCGCGCTGCAGTGTGAACGCCTGGCGCGTAGCCAGAAACTTGGCCTGGAAATCGTGCGGCATCGGGTTGTACGCGCCCATCTGAAGATGGCCGTCGCGGTAGCCGAGCGAGCCGGAGTAGCTCTGCTGCGCGGGATCGAATGCCGCCTGGAAACTGAGATCGTGCAGGTCGGCGTTGAGCACGCTCTTGCGGTTGTTGTAGTACACCTCGCCGTTGTTCAACACGGCATGGCGCACTCCGAGATCGAAAATGTTGGTGTTGCTCTGGCTGGAGCTGCTCTTGGTCTGCGGCAGGTTGTCGGTGCCATGCCTGTCCACGAAGACGCGGACGACGGGATGATCGACTCTTATATCTTTCAGGTACCATGTTTGCCGCAGCAGGGAAGTGATCTGCACGCTGGCGAACATGTGGTCCACGGTAAGCAATGGAGGCGTCGGGTAGGGGCTGGCGCCGGCAACGACCACATCATACAAATCAACCGCCGGGCTGATTCCGGAGAAGGCGAGGCGAAAATTTCGCGTCTTCACCTGCGAACCTAATGACGCCGAGACCCTCTGCTCCACCTTGGCGAGGATGTACTGGTGACCGGAGTTGCTGTGCAGTACGAGGACCAGTCCGACCACCACCAGCAGAATCACGATCGCCACGATGCCGGCCGTCCATGCCAGTGCGGCTTTCCACGCTGGCCGCCGAGGAGGTGGCGCTTGCGCTTCCTCGGCAACGTGATAATCGGGCGGAAATTGCGGTGCGGTGCTCAAAACGCTTGTCCTAACGTAACGAAGACTTGAGTAGATTTGAGGCCCGGCGGCGCATTCAGGTTGTGACCGATGTCTATGCGGACGGGGCCAACCGGAGTGGAATAACGAAGTCCGGCTCCGATGGAATTCGTGTACTGCGCGCCGAAGTTGTGGAACCCAACCGACTGAAATACGTTGCCGCCGTCATAGAACACGGCGAAGCCAAGGTTCTTGTGCACGATCGGCAAGTCCACCGGGGACGGGACCCGAAGCTCGGAATTCAAAATCAGGAGTTGATTGCCGCCTACCGGCACCGTGATCAACGAACAAGTCGACGGGACCGCGGGATTGCCGCAGGCCGGGATTGTTCGCTGCGGGCCGGCGCCATTCAGCGGGAAGCCGCGCAGGCTGCTGCCGCCGCCGGAGAAGAAGGCCTGGCTGAGCGGCACGGTGCTGCCGCCGAAGGACTGCTCCAATCCAAGCCGAACGCTATTTGCCCAAACGATATTGCCGCGAATTTTCTTGTAATAGGCCGTCTGCCCCAGGAAACGCGCGAATTGGAAATTGGAGAGCACCCGCGGATTGATGTCAACCTCGAAGCTCTGATAAATGCCCTTGTGGGCATCGAGCACGTTGTCGCGGGTGTCATTGGTATAGGTCGTGGAAAATGTGGAGAGCCGCACATGCATCTGCGAGGACGGGACCAACTCGGGAATCAGCAGATGTGTCAGGCCGGTTTCGGAGAGGCTGTACTTGACGAACCAATACCGCGTCTTTTTCTTGTTGAGCGGCCGCCGGAACTGGAGTGCGACCTGGGCGATGCGGGATGAGTAAATCGGGTTTTCGCTGTTGTGTTCTCCGGAGAGCGAAACATCAGTCGCCCAACTGGACCAGCGGAACGAGGGATCGGAAAACACCACCGATCCGCGCTGTTCCAGGCGGGCGCCGAGCCCGCTAAACGTCAGCGATTCAGCTTTCCCCCGCAAGTTGCTGCGCGTGTATTCAATCGTGCCGCGTGGTCCCCAGAAGGTGGACTGGCTGGTCTTGAAAGTGGACGGCAGCCCCACCGGCGGCAAGCCAGGTACCGCGACCGTTCCGCTGGGAACGCTGCCTCCGCGGTTGATGACCTCGAAGCCGAAGCCATAAGTCAGCACATTGCGCTTGGCCTCGTGGACCTTGACGAGCACATCTTCTTGCGTCTGGGTGGTGATCTGGCGACGCGGGTCCACTTGCGCCCAGTCAAAGATCCCGGGCTCGTACAGCTCGGTTTCCGAGCGCATCATTTCGTCGGCCCGCAGCGGCTGCCCGGGATTGATCTCCGCGACATCGCGGGTGATCAGCTTTTGCTGCGTGTCTTCACGTCCCAGCGTAACCACAGTCGCGGTGTGCACCTGCGGCCCTTCCTCGATCTGGTAGACCACGTCGAGGCGGTGCGGTTGATTGGCCTTCGCAATTTCGCGAAACGTCGCGTTCAGGTATCCCTGGCGCAGGTAGTTGGCCATGACCTCGTTTCGGTCTTCGTCCGCCAATTTTTGCGAATAGGGCTTGCCCGGTTGCAGCTTCAGACCATGGGGAGCAAATTTTGATTCCGGCAAGGTGTTCGCGCCGGCAATGCGGATCGATTGAACGATGTCCTGCGGTCCCTCATTGACGTTGAAGGTCACAACGATGTTTCCGTTCTGATTCACAACTTGGGGCGTGACCTTGACGCTACTGTACCCGTTGGCCTTGTACAGATCGGTAAGGTTCTTGACGCTGCTGCGCACCAGTTTCTGGCTGAAGTCTCCATGACTGAGGAAGTGGGCCTTTTCCACCTTCAGGTGCTGCATTAACTCTTTGGTGCCAAGCCCCTGGTTGCCCACGACCTTCACATCGGCCACCTTATGTCGGGGGCCCTTGGCGATCTGGTAGACGATGTTTTCGCCGCCAGGCTGCTGCTGGACGTTGGTGGTGACGTTGACGTCGAAATACCCCTTGTTCTGGAAATGCGAGATGAGATTCTGGCGGCCTTCCTGGATCAGCTCTGGATCCACCCCGATCTGTTGATACACCGGGAGCAGCTTCTTCCGCGTCCAGGGCCAGAGGTGAGCGCCTTCGACGTTGACCTTGACTACTGGTCCGGTGTCGACGTGAAAGCTTATGTCGGCGCGCCGGGTTTCAGGATCGTAGTTGGCGCCGATGAGCCGCACCTGTGCTGCCAGGTGGCCGTTCTTCATCAGCGAGGTCTGCAGATACTTGGTCGCGTTCGTCAGCTTCTTCAGCTGGTAAGTCTTGCCCGGGCGGATGGCGGAGTTCCGCATGCGCGCCAGGAATGAATGCGAGACCTGGATCAGATGCTGCGTCTCCTCCGGCGTCGTACCCTCGATGTTCACCTTGCCGAACTTTGCGCGCGGGCCGAGGTCGGTTCGATAGATGACATTCGCAATCCCGTGCTGGCGGTCGGTTCGCACCTCGGGATGAATCTGCGCCTGGAAAAATCCAGTGCGACGAAAGAAGGTCCGCAGTTGATTTTCCCCGGTCTGCACATCGACCGGGGTGTAAGCGCCGCGGGGCGGGTAATTCGTCACCTGCAGCAGGCGCGAGTACGGAAAGCGACGCAGCGCGCCGGGAAAATCGTAGATCCCGAAATACACCGCCGGCTGAAGGATCATGAGGACGCGAACGCCGTTAGCGTCGGGCCTCACTTCCAGGGTAACGTCCTGGAAACGGTGTGTATTTTTCAGGGCGTCGATACTGGCCTGCACCTTGGCCTGGGAAAACGGCTGCCCGGCGCGTTGTTGCAAGAGCGGCACCAGCGACTCGGTATTCACCTCGGGCTGGCCGGCAATTTCCACCCCGGAGACGCGCTGGCCTTCATAAGAAGGCAGCACCTCCTGAGTTTGCGGTGCGGTTCTCGGAGGCGGCGGCGCCTCGGTGGGCGTTGGCTTGTTCTGGTATTCCGGCGGCTTGACGGTTTGCACGTTCTGGCCGTAGGAGACAGCGCCCATTAAAAAGATGACGCCGCACACGAGAATACAGGACGGGCACGACTTGCGAATCAACTGGCCCAAGGCGGTACGCTTCCTCTGCTGTCGTTTGGTGCCACGCCACCGCCCGGCGGGGGACTTCTCACCTGAGCGCGGCTGACGAGTGTGAGATGCCCCCGAACCCGGCGCGTTTGTCTTGATGAATCAGAACAGCTTGGCAGAGCTGCTGCTAAGTTTTCCCTCCGCTTCTGAGCCCACATTGAGAGAAGTCCGCGACGAGAGTACCCTGTGGCCATGGCGCGCGAGAAAATCACCATCTACGAAAAGCCGACGTGAAGCACTTGTCGCGAGGTCAAGAGGATCTTGACTGCGAAGGGGGCCGAGTTCGAAGCGGTGGATTATACGAAACATCCGCTTACAGCAGAGGCGCTGAAAAAATTGCTGCGCGACGCCGGCCTCAAACCCCTGGACGCCGTGCGAACGAAAGAGGCAACATTCAAGCGCCTGGTCGCCGGAAAAGACCTGGACGACGACCAGTTGATTAGGCTCATGGTGGCGCATCCGGAGTTGATCCAGCGCCCGCTCGTCGCGCGCGGGAAGAAAGTGGTGCTGGCCCGTCCGGTCGAGCGGCTGAAGGACCTTGGGATCTAAGTCGGCAGGAATTCGCCTGCTTGACTTCGTTTCGACGAGCCATTAGAAGCGAAGCATGCCTGCACAGCTCAGCGGAAAAGTAGCGGTCATCACCGGTGCCTCGATGGGAATTGGCGAGGCGCTGGCCCGGGTGTTTGTTGAAGAGGGCGCGTCGGTGGTCATGACTTCGCGCGACCAGGCGAGGGTGGAGGCGGCGCGGGCGCGGATCGGCCATCCGGAAAAGACGCTGGCGCTGACCTGCGACGTCCGCAATCGTGAAGAAATTGACCGCGTCCTCTCGCTGACACTGCACAACTTCGGCCGCGTGGACATTTGGGTAAACAATGCCGGGCACGGCCTGAACGACTCGGTCGAAGCCATGGACCGCGATGCCTACCGCAAAATGTTCGACACCAACCTGTTCGGCGCCATTGATGGCATGCAAGCAGCGATTCCGGCCATGAAGCGGCAGGCCACCGGCACCATCATCAACATCTCCAGCGTCGCCGGCCATGTTCCCCTGCCCTATGCTGGCGCCTATTGCGCGACTAAGTTTGCGATGAACGCGATCGGAAAGGCGGCTCGCGTCGAACTGCTCGGAACCGGCGTGCATGTCATGACCGTCTGCCCGGGTTACATTGCCACCAACTTCAACAAGAACAAGACGCCGGGACGGCAGCCGAAGCGTCTGAATGCCGACAACCGTATCGGTGCGGATGCCAACCTGGTGGCCCGCGATACCCTTAACGGCTACTTGAAGCGGAAGCGGGAAGTCTTTACGCCCTGGTACTACTGGTTGGTTGCCAAACTCTACCAGTTATTTCCCGGCGTGGTGGACGCGGCGATGGCGCGAAGAGTGGCGAAGAACAATTAGCTGGCATGATTGCGAAGCGCAGTGGGGAAAGCCGAGGCTTTCGCCTACTGCGGCATTACATCCAGCATGCCCTGCATCTCTGACGCGGCGTGCTGGTTGCCAGTGCGCCGGGCCGAGGCAATGCCGTCGTCAAACATCTTGCGCGCTTCCTCGATTCGGCCCGCGCTCAGCAACATTTGCCCAGCCATCTGGTAGGCGGGAACGTAATCCGGATTGTGCTGAAGAATCATCTTGAACTCAGCCAATGCACCCTCCAGGTCACCCGACGTTGAATACTCCATTGCCAGGCCGTAGCGCGCGAAAGCGTCGTTCGGGTTGGCGGCGAGGACTTCTCTGAGCGCAGCGATGCGATCCATAAGCGTGGCTACCGGTTATCTCATAATTGGTTTTGGGTAGGGCACGGCTTCAGCCGTGCCGCCCGGAGCGTCAATGATGAAGGCTTTAGCCCCTGAGGTAAAGATGATTGCCCTCTTCATTGGTTTTGGGTAATTGGTTTTGGGTAGGGCAGGGCTTCAGCCGTGCCGCCCAGAGCCGTTAACCCCCTACCCACCATCCACTGGGTTACAATGCCGCTCCATGGCGTGCCCCTACTTCCTCCCGCAGAAGCGAATTGAAAATCCACCGTGGCCGCACCCGGCGAGATTGCCGCTCGGCGACGCTTGGAGCGGCTGCTGTACCGCGCCGGGTCATGACGGCGTGCGACCCACGGATGAGGAATTGAAGGACGGCTGCAACCTGGGCTACGCTCGCCACTGCGCTCGACTGCCGGTAAGTCGAGCTGCTGACGCGGTGCGGTTTTCCGTTGCCCGCGATCGCGATCACAAGTTAAGCGTGCAGTTCGTCTGCGAAATTGGGTACGCTCCCGCCGCCCACGGCATGCTCCAGTTCGACGCGGCTGCGGGACGTTGGTCGTCCGAGCACGCCGATGCACGGATACAGAAAATGGCCGAGTGCTATGTCGAGACCTATCTGAGCCGGACCGGTACGGCCTCACAGATCGAAATGCCGCGCCAAAAGAACGGGGAAGCTCGCGGCACACGGAAGGCGACGCGGGGCCGCAAGATTGCCACCGATGGCCGCGAAAGCCAGGTCAGTTGATGGCCCAGGAAAGAACTGTTCAACCCGTCGCCAGCCTGGAGCCGCGTCCGGTGCGCGACTCGCAATCGGAAATGACAGAGATTGTTCTGCCCAACGACGCCAACCCCCTAGGCTCCCTTCTCGGTGGCAGGCTGATGCACTGGATTGACCTGGCCGGCGCCATGGCGGCTCACCGTCACGCCCGGGCTTACGTGGTGACCGCGTCCATGGACCATGTGGACTTTCTCACCCCGGTGCGGGTCGGTGACCTGGTCATCTTCAAGTCGTCGGTGAATCGCGCATTTCATTCCTCGATGGAAGTCGGTGTGAAGGTCGTGGTGGAAAACTACATCGATACGACGCAGAAGCACGTTGCTTCCGCGCTGCTGACCTTTGTCGCAGTTGACCGCGAGGGTCACCGCCTGCCGGTTCCGCCCGTCATTGCCGAGACCGAGGAAGAAAAACGGCGCTATGAAGATGCCGGGCGCCGGCGCCAACTGCGCGAACAGGAACGGGCGAGGCAAAGCAGTTTCAAGACTCGCTAATTGAGTGCCCCGCTCATGCCGGCTTTTTGGCTTGCGTGGGAAATGTTCCCAAGCGCGCGGCAACGACCGGGTCGATGAATCATTCCTCTTCGGTCCCGAATCATGACACTCAACTGGACCGAATCTGCACTCCCGCTTAGACACCTTCCTGTTGTGACCAGTATCACTGCGCGCATGGCGTGCCGACTGCAACATTACAGCCATGGGATCGTGCGGGATCGTTCATCGTTCCTCACGCCCGCGGGGCACCACCCAGCCATGGACAGCGCACTGTTGATTCATCGCCTGCACTTCGCGTTTACCGTCACCTATCACTACCTGTTCCCGCAGCTGACCATGGGGCTGGCGCCGCTGATCGTGGCGCTGAAGTCGCTGGCCTTATGGAAGAAGGACGACCGCTACAATCGCGCGGCGCGATTCTGGGCGAAGATTTTCGGCATTAACTTCGTTCTTGGCGTGGTGACCGGCATCCCGATGGAATTTCAGTTCGGCACCAACTGGTCGCACTTCTCGCAGTGGGCAGGCGGCGTGATCGGCCAGACGCTTGCCATGGAAGGCATGTTCGCATTCTTCCTGGAGTCCACATTCCTGGGGCTGTTCCTGTACGGCGAGAAGCGGCTGAGCCCGAAGCTGCACTGGTTCAGCGCATTCATGGTATTTGCCGGATCGTGGCTCTCGGGATACTTCATCGTCGCCACCGACGCCTGGATGCAGCACCCCACCGGGTACGTCCGCATACCCAACGGCAGCGTCCAACTGGAGAGCTTCTGGAAGCTGGTGCTGAACCCGTGGGCCGCCTGGCAGTACGCCCACAACATGAGCGGCGCCGTGATCACCGGGTCCTTCGTGATGGCCGCCGTGGGCGCCTTCTACCTGCTCAGCGAACAGCACCGCGAGCAGGCGCGGATTTTTCTTCGCACCGGCGTGACCGCCGGCCTTATCTTCAGCCTCCTGCAGCTGTTTCCGACCGGCGATGGGCAGGGGCGCATGCTCGCCCGTCATCAGCCGGCGACGCTGGCGGGAATGGAAGGGCTGTTCCGGACGCAGCCCGGCGCGGACCTGATCATCCTTGGGCAGCCCGATATACTCGAGCAGAAAATCGACAACCCGCTGACCGTTCCTAAGATGCTCAGCTTCCTCACCTACCAGCGCTGGAACGCGGAGGTGAAGGGCCTGGATGCGTTTCCCAAGCAGGACCAGCCGGAGAACGTTGCGCTGCTCTATTACAGCTACCACATCATGGTGGGGTTGGGGACGATCTTCATCGCCGTCATGGCGCTGGCGGCGGGGCTGCTGTGGCGCAAGAAGCTGTTCGACACACGCTGGGCGCTTTGGATCCTGATGCTCAGCTTTCCATTTCCCTACATCGCGAACACCGCCGGCTGGCTGACGGCCGAGGTCGGCCGCCAGCCCTGGCTCGTGTACGGTCTGCTGCGCACCGCCGACGGCTACTCGAAGATGGTGTCGGCGGGCAATGGCATGTTTACGCTGCTCGGCTTCATGGGTATGTACAGCGTGCTCTCGTTCCTGTTCCTGTACCTGGTTTATCGCGAGATCGATCGCGGTCCGGAAAAGGCCGCGCCGGTCAAGCTGCCATCGCATGAGCCGGAATTGGTGGAGGTGCGGTAATGGAGACTCTCTGGTTCGTGATTGTCGCGCTCATGCTGGTGGCCTATGTTGTGCTCGATGGTTTCGACATCGGCGCCGGCATCATTCACTTGTTCGCCGGACGCAACGACGAAGAGCGCCGCACCGTCCTGCGCGCCATCGGGCCGGTCTGGGACGGCAACGAAGTCTGGCTGCTGGCGGCCGGGGGGACCCTCTACTTCGCTTTTCCGCTGCTCTATGCTTCCAGCTTCAGCGGTTTCTACCTGCCGCTGATGATGGTGCTGTGGCTGCTGATGCTGCGCGCCATTGGCATCGAGTTCCGCACCCACCTGGAGAGCGAAGTATGGCGCGGCTTCTTTGACGTGGTCTTTTCCGTTTCCAGCATTCTGCTGGCGATTTTTTTTGGCGCCGCCCTGGGCAACGTGGTGCGAGGCGTGCCGCTGAACCATGACGGCTACTTTTTCGAACCGCTGTGGACCAACTGGCGGGTCGGGCCGCAGCCCGGAATTCTTGACTGGTTCACTGTTATGACCGGCGTGATGGCGCTGGCCACGCTCACGATGCACGGCGCGCTCTACATCGCCCACAAAACTTGCAACTCGATCAACGAACGCGCCCGGCGCATTGCGCTGGCGGTGTGGCCGGTGGTCCTGGCGCTCACCGTCATCAGCCTGATGCTCACCATCCGCGTGCACCTTGACGTGGTCGATAACTACACGCGCTGGCCGATTGGACTGGCGATTCCGATCATCGTTTTTGCCAGCTTGGGCGGCGTCCTTTACTTTGCCAGCGAATACCGCGAGAAGGCGGCATTCCTTTGCTCCTCGACCTACATTGCGGGAATGCTGGGTGGGGCGGCGTTTGGAATTTATCCCGACGTGCTGCCGGCCGCGATGAACCAGCCCAACAGCCTTACCATCTACAACACCGCTGCGGCGCACCACGGCCTATCGGTGGGTCTAGTCTGGTGGTCGATCGCGATCGTCATCGCCATCGGATACTTCACCTTCATCTATCGAATGTTCAAAGGGAAGGTAGTCCTGGAGGAGGGCGCCGGGCACTGATTCGTAGCTGGGAGCTGGCGATTTGGGGAGATTTGCGCCCAGTTAGGTTTCGCCTGCCAACTACCCGCTACACCCTGCCAACTGCCAGCTGCCAACTACCGCCTGCCACGCCGTCGTATAATCAAGGATTACTTTACACCTGAGGTTCTCTCTTGAGTCACATGCATGCGCAACAGCCGATGGGGCCGCAGCCGCTGCCCGGAGTGGACGCGATCGTCGCCGTGGGTTCGGGGAAGGGCGGTGTCGGCAAGACCACCCTGGCCGTCAACCTGGCGCTCGCCCTGGGCAAGCTTGGCCACAAGGTCGGCCTGCTCGACGCCGACGTCTACGGTCCTAACGTTCCCTTGATGCTCGGTTCCAGTTCGACGCCGCGCATCGTCGGCGACAACCGCATCGAGCCGCTGGAACGCTATGGCATCAAGGTGATCTCGGTCGGCTTTCTTAACCCCGGCGACAAGCCTCTGATCTGGCGCGGGCCCATGCTGCACCAGATGATCCGCGAATTTGTGCAACGCGTGGATTGGGGCCAGCTCGATTTCCTGGTGGTGGATCTGCCGCCGGGCACGGGTGATGTCGCAATCTCGCTCATCCAGACCGTTCCGATCACCGGATCGATCGTCGTCTCCACCCCATCCGATGTCGCGTTGCAGGACGCTCGCAAGGCCATCGAGATGTTCCGCCAGATGAAGGTGGACATTGTTGGCCTGGTGGAGAACATGAGCCACTTCGTCTGCCCGCACTGCCACCAGGAGATCGACATTTTCTCGAAGGGCGGCGGCGGACGTACCGCCGAGCAGTTCGGCCTGGCGTTTCTCGGGCAGATCGAAATTGATCCCGACATCCGCAAGGGTGGTGACTCCGGCCATCCCGTAGCGCTGGACGGGCCGGATTCCTCGCACGCGAAATCGATTTATGCGTTCGCACAGAAGGTGAAGGAGCGGGTGCAGGAGATCCGCGCCGCCAGCCCCGCGGACGTGATCCAGATAATGTAGTTTCTAGTTTTTGGTTTCTGGTTTCTAGTTCCTGAGCGGCCGGCACCGATGCCGGCAGCCAGGTTGATCACTGCGACTGGAAACTGGAAACTCCTTTAGCACTCCGCCCTTGTGACTGCTAACCTTGACTTCCCACCCCTCTCTTCCTACAATTCAGGAAAGGTGAGAATCGAATCCTAAGTTTTTGCATCTAAAGGTACTTAGAGCTTGCCTTAAGGTCCTATGCCCCCGAGTGGACAAATCGGCCCCCGCGAACACGAGATCCTGACCGCAATCGTGGAAAGCTACATTGCTACGGGTGAGCCCATTGGCTCGCGTACGCTGGCGCGCATCAATCGCGAGGGGCTCAGTCCGGCGACCATTCGCAACGTCATGTCTGATCTCTGCGACGCGGGATTTCTGGACCAGCCTCATACGTCGGCTGGCCGCGTGCCTACGGCGGACGCCTACCGGTATTACGTCGACCAGCTAAGCGGGGAGGCCAAGCTCTCTCCCGAAGACCAGGGAGTGATCGAAGGGGCGTTGCACGGCGTCACCGACGTGCAGGAGTTCATGGAGCGCACGTCGCACGTGCTTTCGCTGATTTCGCACGGCGTGGGTATCACCCTGACCAGCGGCGGTCCCAAGAACGCGCTGGATCACATCTACTTCTCCCGGTTAGGGGACAAGAAGATTTTGGCCGTGGTGGTCATGAAGTCCGGGGTCGTGCGCGACCGCGTGCTGCGCATGACCTCCGATTTGGCGCAAGCCGACCTGGAAATTGCCGCTCGCTACATCAATGAAAACTTCCGCGGCTGGACCCTGACCGCGGTTCAGTCGGAGTTGGAACGACGGATCCAGGCCGAGCGCAGCGAGTACGATCGGCTCATGCAATCCCTGGAGCAACTCTACAAACAGGGCGCAATCGGAGCCGAGGAGGCGCCACACGGCATCTATCTGGAGGGGGCGTCCAACCTCGTTACCAGCGAGGAAGACCGCCAGAGGCTGCGGCAGCTTTTGCAGACCCTGGAAGAAAAACAGCAGGTTGTGCAGTTGCTGAATGCTTACCTTGATGCCAAGCAGGAAGCGGTTCGAGTGGTTATCGGGCTGGAAGAAGCGGCGCCTTACCTGCGGAATTTTGTGCTCATTGGCGCACCGGCGCGCGTCGGCGAGGAAGTGATGGGATCGCTGGCGGTGATCGGACCCACCCGCATCGATTACCAGCACACCATCACGGCGGTGTCGTACATCGCGCGGCTTTTCGACCGCATACTGAACGACTCGGAATAGGGAACCATGGCACCAGGAAACGGAAAAACTGACGGCGATCGCCGGGCGCTCGATCTCGAGCACGAATTGCCGCCGGCGGAGAGCAATGAACAGGAAACGGCAAGCGCGGCCGCCGCCCGGCAGGAGGAACTCGAACGGCTACGCCAGGAGCGTGACACGCTGCTGGACCGTTTGGCGCGACTGCAGGCGGAATTCGATAATTTTCGCAAGCGCAACGCGCGCGAGCAGCAGGAATTCCGGGATTTCGCGCTGGCGGAGGCCATCAAGTCTCTGCTGCCGGTGCTGGACAGCTTCGACCGCGCGTTGTCCACTCCAGAGCGCAGCAGCGAAGAATTTCACCAGGGACTGGAGTTGATCAACCGGCAGTTCCATGACGCGTTGGGCAAGCTGGGAGTGCAGCCGATCGCGGCGCGAGGCGAGCCCTTCGATCCTAACCTGCACCAGGCGGTGCAGATGGTCGAGAGCAACGAGGCCGAGGACCACCACGTACTCGACGAGTTGCAGCGCGGGTACACACTCAAGAACAGGCTGCTGCGGCCGGCCATGGTGCGCGTCGCGACGAATCCCAAAAAATAGGCGAGTTGCACTCCCGGTTGGCTCCCGCGCCATAGCGCGGGAACTCAACCCGAAGTCGAAGGCCAGAACAAAACGGAAGCTTGGCAAACAACGGCAAACGCGATTATTACGAAGTTCTCGGTGTAACCCGCACCGCGACCGAGCAGGAGGTGAAAAGCGCCTACCGCAAGCTCGCCTTGCAGTACCATCCCGACCGCAATCCCGACAATCCCGACGCCGAGGAGCGCTTCAAGGAGTGCACCGAGGCGTACACCGTGCTCGCCGATGCCGACAAGCGCTCGGCCTACGACCGCTTTGGCCATGCCGGCGTAAGCGGGATGGGCGCCGGCGGATTCGATCCCACGATTTTCCAGGATTTCGGCGACCTCGGCGACATTCTCGGCAGCATCTTCGGCATGGGCGACATGTTCGGCGGCATGGGAGGCCGTAAGCGCACTTGGGCGCAGCGGGGCGCCGACCTGCGTCACGATCTCACGCTCGAGTTCGAAGAAGCGGTATTCGGGGTCGAGAAGAAGGTCAGCGTCCGCCGCCACGAAGCCTGCGAAACCTGCGAAGGTTCGGGGGTTGCGCCCGGACATGGCCCGACAACTTGCCGCACCTGCGGCGGTCGCGGCCAAGTGCGATATCAGCAGGGATTCTTCAGCATCGCCAGGACGTGTAGCGCCTGCCAGGGACGCGGCAGCGTGATTACCGACCCTTGCAAGGCGTGCCGCGGGGAAGGCCGCCAAGTCCGCGAGCGCATGATTGACGTCAAGGTGCCCGCCGGAGTCGAAGACGGCACGCGCATTCGATACTCCAGCCAGGGAGAAGCCGGCACGCACGCCGGACCTGCGGGCGATCTCTATATCGTGCTCCACGTTAAGGAGCACTCGATGTTTGAGCGAGAGGGCAAGGACTTGCACTGCGTTGTCCCCATTTCCTTCTCGCAGGCGACTCTGGGGGCGGAAATTGAGATTCCCACCCTGGAAGGCGTGGAGAAGCTCAAGATTCCTGACGGCACGCAGAGTGGAACAGTGTTCAAGCTCCGCAACCGCGGCGCCCCGGTCCTGAACGGGCGCGGCAAAGGCGACTTGTTCGTGGAAGTGAGGGTGCACACCCCTTCCAAGCTGACCAAGCGCCAGCGCGAACTGCTGCAGGAATTCGCGGGAACCGATGGCATCGAGAACAAGCCGCAGCGGGCCACCATTCTCGGGAAGGTCAAAGACATCTTTGGATAAATTCGCGCGCTACTACTCATGGTTCCTGCTGATCGCTACGGCGCTGCCCGCCATTGTCCGGCTGGCGCAGGCGAAAAACTTCGCCCAGATCACCAGCCAGAAGATTTCCGAACCGAAGGCCCGGGCGCGGCACCGCATGTGGGGATGGACTTCGCTGCTCGGATCGGTGGTTCTCGTCCCCGTCTATTTCTTCTATTCCCACCAGCGTTGGATGATCGTCGCGTTTTTCATTGGCATACTGACCGGGCTGGAGATGATCGGCAACGCGAAGTCGCCGGAAGAACAAAGCCTGGCCCGCCAGAACCGTTATTTCGGTTTCGCATACGCCGCTGCCGCCGCCGCGACCTGGTTTTTCCTGATCCGCAAATGACGCGCCGCCGCTGGATTGCCGACCAGGTCTCCGGCGAGCGCGCGATCCTGTTGGGACGAAACGCCGAGCACCTGGCGCGCTCGCTGCGCGTGCGCGTGGGGCAGGAGTTCGAGGTCTCCACCGGCGAATCGGTGCGACTGGGGCGGGTGGTCCATGTCGCCGATAACCGGGTGGAGTTCGAACTCGGCGACCAGGTACCGCAAAAGGAAGTCACGCGCCTGACCCTGCTGCTCGCCGTCTTCAAGTTCGATCGCATGGAGTGGGCGATCGAGAAGGCGACCGAGTTGGGAGTGGCGGCCATCTTGCCGGTCCTGGCGCGTCGAACTGAAACGCACCTCGCATCCGCCGCTGCGAAGCGGGTTGAGCGCTGGCGTCGGATCGTGCACGAGGCGGCGCAACAGTCTCGGCGTATCGCGCCTCCGGAGGTCGTCACGCCCCAGCCGCTGAAAGGGGCGCTGACGCTGCCGGCCGAATTGCGCATCATGCTTGCGGAGACAGAAGCCGGCTTGAGTTTGAGGCAGGCTCTTGACCAAGATTCGCTTCCCAAAGCCGCATCAACAACGGGCGGTGGACCATTGACGGTCGCTCTCGCCGTTGGCCCCGAGGGTGGCTGGGCCGCTGATGAACTCGCCTCATTTAAGGCTGCGGGCTGGGCCTCCGCTTCGCTCGGCCGCACCATCTTGCGCGCCGAAACCGCCGCCATCGCAGCGCTCGCCATCACGTTATCGGAAATCAACCACCAATAGTCTACGTCGCCAGGAACTCGGTATTAGCCTCGGGTTGCTTGTAAGGCAAATTCCGAGTTGCTGACCTTCTGCTCCTCCCACATAATCAACTGCTTCCCCGAAGAGAGCAGATGAGCGGCTTCGTTCCCAATCCGCAGCAGCGGCAAGCCATCGAGCACGTCCGCGGGCCGATGGTGGTCATCGCCGGGGCTGGTACGGGCAAAACCAAGGTGCTGGTGGAGCGCATCGCGCAGCTGGTCGCGAGCGGCGAAGCTCGCCCGCAGGAAATTCTCGCGGTCACTTACACCGACAAGTCCGCAGCCGAACTGGTGGAGAAGCTCGGCGAGCGCGGCGTCCCAACCGGATGGCGCGCCTGCACCTTCCACGCGCTCTGCTACGGCATCCTGCAACGAGCCCGGCAGGATTTCCGGCTCCTGGAAGAGAAAGACCTCTGGATCCTGCTGCGGCGCCGCCTCGACACGCTCGGGCTGAAGTACTACATCAAGGCGCCCAGGCCGCATGAATTCCTCAACGCGCTGCTCGACTTCTTCAGTCGCTGCCAGGACGAACTGGTCGATGCCGCGCGCTTCACCGCTTATGTGGAGCAGCTGCGGGCGGGCAAGCACGAACTGCCGCGGGTCACGAAGTCCAAGCAGTGTGACGCCATCACGCTCGCTGAACACATGGAGCGTTGCCAGGAAATCGCCCGCGTCTTCACCCGCGTGGAAGCCATGCTGCGCGAGGAGAACCTGGGAACCTTTGGCGACATGATCACCCGCGCCGTCCGGCTGCTGCGCGCCGATCCTGCCGTCCTTCGCAGCGAGCAGGAGAAAGCGCGCTTTCTCCTGATTGACGAATTCCAGGATGCCAACGTGGCGCAGATCGAACTGGCAAAGTTGCTCGCTGGCGACGAGCAGAACGTATTCGCCGTCGGCGATCCCGACCAGGCTATCTTTCGCTTCCGCGGCGCTTCCAGCGCTGCCTTCGAGGAATTCCTGCGGCGCTTTCCGAGATCCAAGGCGGTGGCGCTAAAGGAAAACCAGCGTTCGACCTCTCACATTCTTCACTGCGCCTATTCCGTCATTCTGCTCAATCCCGCCGTTCATTGTCCGCTGCCGGGCGGCCGCGAGTACGTTCGCCAGCCACTGCGCTCGGCCCGCGAACAGCGCGCAACAGACGATGGGAAGCCGCTGGTCCCGCAGAAAATGGAAATCGTTCTCAACGGCGGCAAGGAGGAAGAAGCCGCCGACATTGCTGCCGCTATCGACGAGATGCGAAAGCTGGATGCTTCGGGAAGCATTGCCGTCATCTACCGGCAGAACTCCCATCGCGAGGAAATCGCCCGCGCCCTGTCGGAGCGCAAAATACCGTTCGTCGTAAAAGGGCTGGACATCTTCGACACCGCCGTCATTCGCGATCTGGTGGCCTGCCTGGGAGCGGTTGCCAGCCTGGCGAATTCGGAGGCGCTTTTCCGTGTCGCCGCGCTTCCCATGTTTACCATCGACGGCGAAGCCATGCGCGCGGCGCTGGCCTCGGCCTCGCGCGAAGCATCCTTCGCGACCCTGCTCAAGCAAATTCCAGGCGGACCGCGCGTGCTGGCCGCCGTGGAAAAGGCGCGCAGCTACGCCGCATCGGTGGACTGGAATGCCTCGCGGGTATGCGATTACGTGGTCCGCAGCTTCCGTTTTTCTGAGTTCGATGAGGAAGTGCGCGTCTTTCGCGAGTTCGTGGACAAGTGGCACGCCAAGCCCATCACCGAAACCGGTTCGCTCGAGGAACTGATGGGTTACCTCGAATTGTTTCGCGATGCCGGCGGCGTACTGGAGATGCCCGTGCCCGAGCACAATGGCGCGGTGCAGTTGATGACCGTGCACTCGGCCAAAGGCCTGGAGTTCAACACCGTCTTCGTGCTGCGCGCCAATTCCGGCTCGTTCCCGGTCAGCTACCGCGAAACCTTGTTCGAATTTCCGCAGGCGCTTCGCGAAATGCCGCGCACCGACGACGGCAAGCAAATCCAGCAGGAGGAAGAGCGCCGTCTGTTTTACGTCGCCCTCACGCGCGCCCGCGATTCGCTTCATGTCTATGCCCGCCCTGGAACCGGGAAGGACATCAGTCCCGCCGGCCTGCTGCGCCTGGTGATGCGGAGCGATCTTGCCAAGGGCTGTTGGACGCAACGCCGAGCGCGTCCGTTCACCGCGAACCTTGCTGCGGCTGCGGCGGACACTTCGGGGATCGTGGCTTGGCTCCTGATGAAGCCGCGTGCCGACATCCGGCAGCGCCCCCTGAGCGCCACTTCCATTGACGCCTACGATACCTGCCCGCTGAAGTACAAGCTGATGTACGACTGGCGCATTCCGGGGCCCGCTTCGGCAGCCATGGTCTATGGACAGATCGTTCACGATGTCCTGCGCGACATTCACCAGGCCATCATCGCGGAACGGCCGCGCAGCGAGGGCGAGGTGCTGCAGCAATTCCGGGAGCGCATGGCGGAAGCCCGCTTCGACGACGAATATCAGCGCCGGCTGTTCGAGCAGCAGGGCGCCCGACATCTGAGCGCTTATCTCGCGTCTCTCGCCGCAGGCCCGGCGCCGGCGGTCTTGCACGCGGAACGAACCTTCGACATGAAAGTTGACGGGATACGTGTGCGTGGCCGCATGGACCGCGTAGACCGCTCCGCCGACCACCGGCTGCGCATCGTGGATTTCAAGACCGGATCGGCATTTGATCAGAAGAAGGCGGACGACAGTCTGCAACTGTCTATCTACGCCATCGCCGCCCGCGAGACGCTCGATGCAGAAGCCGGCGAACTGGTCATTCACAACCTCGAGGACAACTCCCAAGTCCTGACCCGGCGCGACGGCGATGCCATGGCGGAGACTCGCGCCAAAATTGTCACCGTTGCCGAGGGGATTGCCGCCGAACACTTTCAGGCCAAGCCGGGCTTCTGGTGCCACAGCTGCGACTTTCGCAACCTGTGTCCAGCAACCGAGCAGAAGCTGTGGGTGATTTCGAGCGCGGTAGGAACGAGCTGAACAAAACTTGCGGACAAAAAACTTAGGGGACGCTTTGGGCGTCCCCCTTTGCTTCAGTGTGAAGGCTTAGTGCTTCTTGGTTTTCTTTGCAGCCTTCTTGCCACCCTTTTTCGTTGCCATGATCTATTCTCCCTTCCATTGTTCATGGATTCGCAACAACGTACTGTTGCAATTGCTTGATTGTATAGAGTCATTCAAAAACGAAGTCAAGCAAAAAATCCACGGAACCAGAGATCGCACATTCGCGCGCGGGGATTTCATGCCGCCTCGCAACACGAATTTCGTGCGGAAGCTTACTTCAGTAACCGTGACGCGATGCCGCTGACGGAATCCTGCAGGGCGTGAGCGAACATTCCCGGCCGCAAGCTCCTCCTCCACGCCGCGAGCATCCCGAACATCGCGCCGTACACTCCGATCAGGACTACGCGGCGGGGACCCTGGTAGTAATGTGCGATGCCGAAGAAAATCGCCTGCAGCACAATTCCCCAGGCCTCGCTGCGCGTAGCTGCGGACAATTGTTTTTGCAGGTAGCCACGGAACATGATCTCCTCGCAGAACCCGGCGGTGGCGCTGAGCGCGAGCCAGACTCCGAGTTCCACTCCGTTGGCCGGCAACAGCGGCCCGATGTGCTTCTTTGCTTCCGCCATCTGCGTCGGCGAAGCCAAGCCCAGCGCGTACGACAATCCTGCCAGGATGCCCGCGGCGAGGATCCAGAACCCGAATGCGAACGCCCAGTCTTTGGCGAAGTCTTTCGGCGTGTTCCACCTTCCGCCTGCCAGGTCGCGCAAGGTGACGTTCTTCTTTTGCGCGCCCCACAAGATGTAACCGACCAACACGTATTCCCAGAACATGGTGACAAGGTACGTGGTCAGGCGACCGTGGCGGGCGATCATTTCGCCCTGCGAACGCGCTGCCAGGACGGCGGTTCCTATGACAACCGCGACGAACAGCACCGTGTGCCACGCTGGCGCTACCGGCGCGGGTGATGGCGGCGCCGGGTGCGCTGCTTCCATTTGATATAGGGTGTTTCCGTCAGCTGGCAACCTGTCCTCCCGGAAATCTTGCGGGGCGCTTCCTGGGGCATCTTATAATGGACAGTTTGTAATTCACACAGGAGCACTCTTATGGCCAGCGTTGAGGATGTAGTCATCATCTCCGGAGTTCGCACTCCGATCGGCAAGTTCCAGGGCTCGCTGTCGGAACTCTCCGCCCCCAAACTCGGCGCCATCGTGGTGCGCGAGGCGGTGAAGCGCGCCGGCATCACCGATCTGCAGCTGGTCAATGAATGCATCATGGGCAACGTGGTCCAGGCCGGTCTGGGACAGAACCCGGCGCGACAGGCGGCGCTCCTCGGCGGCCTGCCGCCACAGGTCGGGGCCATGACCGTGAACAAAGTCTGCGGCTCGGGATTGAAGTCGGTGGCGCTGGCGGCGCAGGCGATTCAAACCGGCAACAGCGAGGTGGTGGTCGCCGGCGGGATGGAGTCCATGACCAACGCTCCCTATCTGCTGCCCAATGCGCGGAAGGGGTTTCGCCTCGGCAACGTCACCATGGTGGACTCAATGATCCACGACGGCCTCTGGGATGCCTACGAGGATTACCACATGGGCAACACCGGCGAAAATGTCGCCGAGAAGTATCACATCACGCGCGAGGAGCAGGACGAGTTTGCCGTCAATTCACATCGCAGAGCTGTTTCGGCGATCAAGGAGTGCCGCTTCAAGGCGCAGATTGTCCCGGTCGAAGTTCCCGGCAAGAAGAAGGGCGAAACTGTCTTGTTCGAAAAAGACGAAGGGCCGCGCGAGGACACCACTGCGGAGGCGCTGCGCGCCCTTAAGCCCGCATTCAAGAAGGACGGCACAGTGACGGCAGGCAACGCTCCCGGCGTCAATGATGGCGCCGCCGCGGTTGTGGTTACCGGCGCGCACACCGCCGCCAAGCTTGGCGCCAAGCCGATGGCGCGCATCGTGGCGCAGGCCACCAGCGGAGTGGATCCCAAGTGGGTCATGATGGCCCCAGTGGATGCCATTCGCCAGCTTTGGAAGAAGACGGGTTGGGACAAGGGCGAGGTCGATCTCTACGAGATCAACGAGGCGTTCTCGGTCGCTGCCATTGCCGTGACGCGCGAACTCGGCCTCAACCTCGACAAGGTGAACGTCAACGGCGGCGCGGTTGCGCTCGGTCACCCCATCGGCGCCAGCGGCGCGCGCATCCTGGTCACTCTGCTTTACGAGATGATTCGCCGCGACGTGAAGAAGGGAATCGCCGCGCTCTGCCTTGGCGGCGGCAATGCCGTGGGCTTGGCCATCGAACGCTAAGGGCGCTCGGTGGCGTCGTCCAGAATAGCGTCAGCTATCAAATCCGTTTTGGGCACGCATGGGTAAAGAGTGGCCCATAGCGGCGGCACATCACCGCTTTTCAGTTCCTCCCTTTGCTATACTCCGCGGTTCTTTTGTCAGATTGGGCAACTAGCCCGTGGAATGCTTTACAAGACCCTCAGTGCCGCGGTTTATGGCATCGACGCCGCCGTGATCGAAGTGGAGGTGGACGTCTCCGGTATTCGCCGCAACGAAGATCACTTCATGACCGTCGGCCTGCCCGACGCCGCGGTCCGCGAAAGCCGCGAACGTATCCGCGCCGCCCTGCGCAACTGCGGCTACGACATCCCGCCCACCGACATCACCGTCAACCTCGCTCCCGCCGACATAAAGAAGGAGGGCTCCGGCTACGACCTCCCCATCGCGCTCGGCATCTTGGGAGCCTACGGCGGCATTGCCCGCAAGCAAGTTCCGGATTACGTGCTGGTCGGCGAACTTTCCCTCGACGGCGGCGTGCGGGGCGTCCGCGGCGCTCTTCCTATTGCCGTCGCGGCCCGCAGCGGCAAGATCGCCAATCTGGTCGTTCCTGTCATCAACGCGCGTGAAGCCGCAGTGGTGAGCGGCGTCAATGTGTTCCCAGTCACATCGCTGATGGATGTTGTCAGCCTGCTCAATGGCGGCAACGGCATCGTCCCCATGAAAGTGGACACCGGTGCGTTGCTCAGCGAGGCCCAGCAGTTCACCGTTGACTTCAAGGACGTTCGCGGGCAGCACACTGCCAAGCGCGCGCTCGAGGTCTCCTGTGCCGGCGGTCATAACATCCTGATGATCGGGCCACCCGGCTCCGGCAAGACGATGCTGGCAAAACGCATGCCGACCATCATGCCGCCGTTGACCTTTGAAGAGGCGCTGGAGACCACCAAGATTCACAGCGTCGCCGGGGTGCTTGATGCCAGGGCCGGCCTGGTCGGAACGCGTCCGTTCCGCGCCCCGCACCACACCATCTCCGATGCCGGCCTGATCGGCGGCGGCGTTGTGCCGCGCCCCGGCGAGGTGTCACTCGCCCATCACGGCGTTCTCTTTCTTGATGAACTGCCGGAGTTCCCGCGCAACGTGCTCGAAGTCATGCGCCAGCCGCTGGAAGACGGGACCGTCTGCATCGCCCGCGCCTCCATGTCGCTGACCTTCCCCGCGCGCTTCATGCTGGCCGCCGCCATGAATCCCTGCCCCTGCGGCTACTTCAACGACCGCACCCGCGAGTGTCACTGCACGCAGCCCATGATCCAGCGCTACGTGGCCAAGATCAGCGGCCCTCTTCTCGACCGTATTGATATTCATATGGACGTACCCGCGGTGAATTACAAGGAGCTACGCGGCGGCGCCAGCCCTGAGACCTCCGCCCACATTCGCGAGCGCGTGGTCCGCGCCCGCGAAGTTCAATTGCAGCGCTTTGCCGGGGCCCGTCCGCGCATCTTTTGCAATGCCCAGATGCAGACCAGCCAGATCCGCCAGTTCTGCGAGCTTTCCCCGGACTGCGAGCGCCTGCTGGAGCGCGCCATCAACCAGCAGGGACTCAGCGCCCGCGCTCACGACCGAATTCTGAAGGTCGGGCGCACCATCGCCGATCTGGAAGGTGCCCCCCACCTCGATTCCAAGCACATCGCCGAAGCCATCCAATATCGCACCCTCGACCGCACTTATTGGGCGTAAATGCAGTCCGCGCCTGCCATGCCCTCAGTTGTTGTCATCCTGGGCGAGGGCGCATGCCCGAGTCGAAGGATCCCAGCGAGCCACACAGGATGCGGCCAAACAAAGACATTTTCGATTGCCTATTCGTGGACCGCTGCAATCAGCAATGCGGTTACGCGCCTCTGTGCCTCTGTGGTGACCGGTAGCTAAGAAGCCAAGAGCCAACAGCTAAGAGCCAGGAGCTAAGAGCTAAAAGCTGGCATAATGTACCTACGTCACACGCCCATGAGACCAGCGTCACAGTCTGGGTGTGCGTGAGAAAGCTACCCTGTCGTGGCAGTCAACGATGGCAGGAGGCAGCACACTATGAAGACCGTTTTTGTCGTTGGGGCGGGACCCGCCGGCATGTTCGCCGCGCAGAAAATCGCCCTCGCCGGCCACCAGGTGGTCATCTTTAATCGCGACATCAAGCACGGTGGCCTGGCCGAGTATGGAATTTACCTGGTGAAAGACAAGATGAAAAGCGGCCTGCGCAAGCAGTTCGCCAAAGTCCTGTCGCTGCCCAACGTGCATTACTTCGGCCACGCGCCGGTGGGCGCAACCCAGAAGATCACCGTCGACGATCTCCGCGCCTTCAACCCTGACGCCATCGTCTTTTCCGTCGGCGCCCAGGGGACCAAGAAACTCGGCCTCCCCGGCGAGGACGCCAAGGGCGTCTATTCCGCCAAAGATTTCGTTTACTTCTACAACCAGCTGCCGCCGTTCGCCAGACAGGATTTCTCCATCGGCAAGAAGATTGCCATCGTCGGCATGGGCAACGTCATGGTGGACATCGCCCGCTGGGTGCTGCTCGATTGCCCTGACCGCAAGACGGAAGAATTGACCATCGTCGCCCGCCGCGGTCCCTTCGAAGCCAAGTTCGATGAGAAAGAGATCAAGTACCTCGAAGCGAATCTTGATCGCGAGCTTCTGAAAGCGGAACTGCAGCGGGTCGCCGCCAAGGTCGCCAGCGTCGGCCAGGACATCAGCAAGGCGGATGAGATTTTCACCGTCCTCAAGAAGACCGACCCGCAGACCACACCGGTGATGAAGTTCCGTTTCCTGTGCTCGCCGAAGGAGATCGTGAAAGGCCCTGACGGCCGCATCTGCAAGCTGATCGTCACCGAGAACAACCTGGTGAAAAAAGGCGAAGGCACCGCCGCCAAAGCCACCGACCAGACTGCCGAGCTCGACCTCGACACCATGATCTTCGCCATTGGCGACGTGCATGATCCCAACCTCGGGCTGCCCATGGGCCCGGAGGGCTACAGCACCAAGCCAAAAGAGGGCGACGAGCGTTCGCTATACCAGGTGGCAGATCCCGTCACCGGCGCCGAGATGGACGGCCACTTCGTGGTCGGCTGGGCCCGCCGCGCCAGCGATGGCCTGGTTGGCATCGCGCGCCATGACGCCGAGGTGGGGGCCACGCACGTCCTCCAGTACCTGGAAGGGAAGCAGGATAAGCGTGGGGCGGCGGTGGAAACAATCGAGAGCACGCTGCGGGCGCGTGGTATCCAGCTGGTGAATAAAGCCGAACTGGCGCTGCTGGGCAAGGCAGAAGAGAAAGAAGCGCAAGCGCGGAACCTTACCTATTTCAAGTATTCCGACGATACTTCCATGCTGCGGGCGATCACGCGTGAAAAGAACTCGACTAACACGCCCGCCATGGCCGGGGCCGACTAGCCCGCTTTGCAAAATCATGATCGGAGTGGCACGGCTCAACCGCCGTGCCATTTCGTTCTGGCGGAATCATTTCCTCGCTTCCACAATCTAACCCCTATGCGCACGCCAGCAGAAAAAGGAAATTTGTTTCGCGACTTGCACCACCGCGACCGGGCTTTCATCATTCCCAATCCCTGGGACGTAGGCAGTGCGCGTCTGCTGCAAATGCTGGGATTCGAGGCGCTAGCCACCACCAGCGCCGGTTTTGCATTTTCCCTGGGTAAGCCTGACGGCGCCATCGACCGCGATACCATGATTGCCCATGCCGCCGCCCTCGCCGCCGCTACCGACCTGCCTGTCAGCGCCGATCTGGAAAACTGCTACGCGGACGATCCCTCCGCGGTCGCTGAAACCGTTCGTCTGGCCGTGAAGACGGGACTTGCAGGTTGTTCGATCGAAGATATTGCTGCGCGAGCGCAACACGAACCGTATGAAATCTCGCTTGCGAAGGACCGGGTTCGTGCCGCGGTCGAGGTCGCGCATGCGCAGCCTTTCCCGTTCACGCTGACCGCGCGCGCCGAAAACTTCATTATCGGCCGTCCCGACCTGCGCGACACCATCGCTCGCCTGCAGGCCTTCCAGGAAGCGGGCGCCGACGTGCTGTTCGCGCCTGGCCTGAAAAGCAGGGAAGACATCGCCACCGTAGCGCGCTCGGTCGACCGGCCCATCAACGTGATTATGGGATTACAGGGTGTGCAGCTGAGCCTGGCAGAACTGTCGGAACTCGGAGTCAAACGCGTGAGCGTCGGCAGCGCGCTTTCCCGGGTTGCGCTGGGCGCTTTCCTGCGCGCCGCGCGCGAGATGCGGGAGCATGGCACCTTTACCTTCGCCGAGGAAGCGGTCAAATACCAGGACATCACCGCCATGCTCGCGGCGTAGGCGGACCCGGCGGCCAGTTGCTCGGCTTCTTGAATCCGCTCCTTAATTCCGATTTCCCCCCGGCAACCGCGAACTTTTCATTCCAAGTTCTGGATAAATATTCATATCGTTCTGCGACACAACCCATTTTGGGACCAGGCTACCCCTCGCTGTGACGCGCCTCACTTCGCGGATGTCCCGTCCAGTCCAACACTGAAGGTTAGCCTGGGAGGAACCATGAAACGCGTTGTCATCCTCGGCGCAGCCGGCCGCGATTTCCACGATTTCAACACTTTGTTTCGCAACAATCCCGAGTTCGAGGTGGTCGCATTCACCGCCACCCAGATTCCCGACATCGACGGGCGCCGTTATCCGGCGGAACTGGCCGGCCCGCTCTATCCCGACGGCATTCCCATCGTCGCGGAGAAGGAGTTTGAATCGCTCGTCGCCGATCGCGCCGTCGATGTGGTGGTCTTTTCCTACAGTGACATTTCGCACGCCAACCTCATGCATGTCGCTTCCCGGGCGCTGGCGGCAGGGGCTGATTTCTGGCTGGCCGGCGGACGCCACACCGAGCTGAAAGCCAACGTGCCGGTGATCTCCATCTGCGCCGTGCGCACTGGATGCGGCAAGAGTCCCGTCGCGCGCCGCGTCCTGGCCGAACTCCGCAACCTCGGGTGGAACCCTGTGGTCGTCCGCCATCCCATGCCCTACGGTGATCTCGCGCGCCAGGCGGTGCAGCGCTTCGCCACGCTGGAGGACCTGCAGCGCCACCAGTGCACCATCGAAGAGCGTGAGGAGTACGAACCGCACCTCGTCAACGGCACCGTCGTTTACGCGGGCGTGGACTACGAAGCCATTCTCCGCCGCGCCGAAAAGGAAGCCGACCTCGTTCTCTGGGATGGCGGCAATAACGACACCCCGTTTTTCCATTCCGATCTGGAGATTGTGGTTGCCGATCCGCATCGTGCCGGCCACGAAGTGAGCTACTTCCCCGGCGAAGTCAACTTCCGTCGCGCCGACGTCATTGTCATTAACAAGGTCAACACCGCCGCGGCGGCAAACGTGGACATCGTCCGCAACAACATCACCGCCGCGAACCCCAAGGCGACGGTGATTGAGGCCGCTTGCCGCGTCACGGTGGAGAATCCCGAATTGATCAAGGGGAAACACGTGCTGGTGGTCGAGGACGGTCCCACGCTTACCCACGGCGAGATGCCTTACGGCGCCGGCGTGGTCGCAACGGCCCAGTACTGGGCAGCTTCGCGCGTCGATCCGCGTCCCCATGCCGTCGGCTCCATCCGCCAGACATTTGAAAAATATCTGCATCTGCGTGACCTGCTGCCGGCCATGGGATACAGCCAAAACCAGCGGCAGGAATTGCAGGACACGATCAACCGCACGCCCTGCGACCTGGTGGTCCTGGCCACCCCGGTCGACCTGGGGCGAATTCTGCAACTGAACAAGCCCTGCGTGCGTGTCGGATATGAAGTTGAAGAACTGACCAAACCGAACCTGGCGGACCTGCTGTCCGACTTCACCACCCAACACCAGGTGAAGCACTCGGCCGTGTTCGCGGACTGAACGTATTGGATCAAGAAACTGAAAGCTGGAACGAGGCAACGTCATGGATCACCGTAATGATTTCCTTTCCATCCGCGACTTTTCGCCCTTCCGAATCCGCGAACTTCTCGACTTGGCCGCCGATATCAAGGCCAGCCCGAGCACTTACGCGGATTCGCTCAAGGGCAAGACGCTGGCCATGATTTTCGAGAAGCCCTCCCTCCGCACTCGGGTTACTTTCGACGTCGGCATCCAGCAGCTCGGCGGCTTCTCGCTTTATCTTTCCCCCGCCGAAATCAGCCTCGGCAAGCGCGAGTCCGTGTACGACGTGGCCAAGAACCTGGAGCGCATGGTGCAGGCGATCATGATCCGCACCTTTGCCCACGACATCGTCGAGCGTTTGGCCGAGTACGCTTCCATTCCCGTCATCAACGGCCTGACCGATTTCAGCCATCCCTGCCAGGCCATGGCCGACTTCCTGACGATCGAAGAACGTAAGGGACACATTGCGGGACTGAAGGTTGCATTCCTGGGCGACGGCAACAACGTGGCGCATTCCCTGATGTTCGCCGGAGCACAACTGGGCGCGAACGTCTGGATCTCAACCCCTGACGGTTACGAACCCAACCCGCAGGCGGTGCATTGGGCGCGTGAACGCAGCCTGCAGACCGGCGCCATCATCACCTTGACCAACGACCCCGTCGAAGCCGCGTTCGATGCCGATGTCGTCTACACCGATGTCTGGACCAGCATGGGGCAGGAAAACGAAGCCGAAAAACGGGCTCGCGCTTTCCATCCCTTCCAGGTCGACGCCCGGCTTTTCAGCAACGCCAAGCGCGATGCCATCTTCATGCACTGCCTCCCCGCTCACCGCGGTGAAGAGGTCACCGACGAGGTCATCGACTGCGCTCAATCCGCAGTTTTTCAGCAAGCGGAAAATCGCCTCCACGCGCAGAAGGCGATCCTGTACGAGCTCATGAAAGGGGAGGTGGTTTTGCGTCCCAGGAGAGTGGTGCGTGGGCAACCTGTTCAAGAGTTGGAGCTGGCGGAAAGGGGCTAGCCCCTAAGTCCAGAGGGAGGAAAAATGTTAACGGCAGAACTCAGTAAAAGCGACGAATTTATCGCTCTCGAAGAGCAGTACGGCGCCCACAACTATCACCCCCTGGATGTCGTCATTCATCGCGGGCAAGGGGTCTGGGTTTATGACACCGAAGGCAGGAGGTACCTCGACTGCCTGGCATCGTATTCCGCGGTCAACCAGGGACATTGCCACCCGCGGATCCTGGAAACGCTCATCGACCAGGCCCACCGCGTCACCCTCACCTCGCGCGCCTTCCGCAATGACCAGCTCCCGTTACTACTCAAGGAACTCCACGAACTTACCGGCTATGACATGGCACTGCCCATGAACACCGGCGCCGAGGCGGTCGAGACCGCTATCAAGGCCGCCCGCAAGTGGGGCTATACCGTGAAAGGTATTCCCGACGGCCAGGCAGACATCATCGTCTGCGCCAACAATTTTCATGGCCGCACCACCACCGTAGTCAGCTTCTCCACCGACGAGCAGTATCGCCACGGCTTCGGTCCGTTCACGCCCGGCTTCAAAGTCATACCGTTCGGCGACGCCGCCGCGCTGCAGGCGGCCATCACCCCGAACACCTGCGCCTTCCTGGTGGAGCCCATCCAGGGTGAAGCGGGCATCATCATTCCCGCCGACGGTTTTCTGCGCGACGCCGCCCGTGTCTGCCGGCTCAACCAGGTGCTGCTGATATGCGACGAGATCCAGTCCGGCCTCGGCCGCACCGGCAAACTGTTCGCCTGCATGCACGAGCGCGTCACTCCCGACGTGCTGATCATCGGCAAGGCGCTCGCCGGCGGCTTCTATCCCGTATCCGCCGTGCTGGCGTCGAAAGAAGTGCTCGGCGTCTTCCGTCCCGGCGACCATGGTTCCACCTTCGGCGGAAACCCGCTGGCCTGTGCCGTCGCACGTACTGCGCTGCGGGTGCTCGCGGAAGAAAACATGGTGCGTAACTCGGCCGAACTCGGAGCTTACTTCCTCGATCGCCTGCGCACCCTCAGCAAGCCTGAGATCCGCGAAATCCGCGGCCGCGGCCTTTGGATCGCCATTGAACTCCTCGGCCCGGCGCGTCCCTATTGCGAGGCCCTGAAGGAGCAGGGAATCCTGTGCAAGGAGACGCACGAAAAGGTCATCCGTTTGGCCCCGCCGCTGGTCATCACCCGTGACCAGATCGACTGGGCTTTCCCGCGTCTTCAAAAGGTGATTGAGCGCCGGCCGATGTGACCGGCGCTAAGGTTCCCACTATGTCCTGGGCCTTTGGCCCGCAAAAAATGGGCTTCGACCCTCGGCCCCTGCGCCGATCACCAGCCTGCCAGGGCTGTTAACCGTCAACTTGCCGCATCCTGGCAAATATTTCTTCGTCCCGGAGGTTCCCCCTGCTAGTCTGGCTCATCCAACCACCGGGCCCGCTAAAAAATGAGCAACTTTGGAGGCCTGTTCGGCATCTACAAGTTACGGTAGTAGATCCGCCACACTCATCCCACCTCCCCAAAATTTACGAGGTTGGCAGTTTGGAACCGGAACTCATGGTTCCGCCGCGGGTCTGACGGTACAGGAGATTATAGGATGCAACGCTCTAATCTGGTTTTCGACGCTTTACACACGCTCCGGAACCGGTATATGCTTTGCCAGCTTGCCTCCAAGGCCACGCGCCGATTTCACCGGCCCAATACCCGCATTCAGGAAACCATGAACGAGGTATTGGAGCGGATCGGGGTGGCTGACCGGGCGCAAGTCCTGGCGGAACCGGAAAAAGTTGCAGAGGCGCAGCGTCGGGCTGCATAATACAGCTTCCCAGCGCGCCTCTTCGTTGCGCGCAGCACGTCTTCTGACCCCCCTTGAACATCTCTCCGTAGGTGAATATGACCATCGCTGAACTAAAAGAAAAAAACATTACCGAGCTTACCCGCATTGCTCGGACGCTCGACTTGCCGGGAGCCTCCGGGCTCCGCAAGCAGGACCTCATCTTCAAAATCCTGCAGGCGCAGAGCGAAAAAGAAGGACACATCTTCGCCGAAGGTGTGCTGGAAATCCTGCCCGATGGCTACGGCTTCCTGCGTTCTCCGGACTACAACTATTTGCCCGGCCCGGACGATATTTACGTCTCTCCCTCGCAGATCAGGAAATTCGATCTCAAAACCGGCGACACCATCTCTGGCCAGGTCCGCCCTCCGCATGAAGGCGAAAAGTATTTCGCGCTGGTAAAAATCGAGGCGGTCAACTTCGAGTCGCCCGAGGAAGCGCGCAACAAGATCCTGTTCGACAACTTGACCCCGCTGTATCCCCAGGAGCGCGTCAAGCTGGAGACGGTCAAGGACAACATCTCCGCCCGCGTCATGGATCTGTTGACACCACTGGGCAAAGGACAACGCGGCCTGATTGTTTCTCCGCCGCGCACCGGCAAGACCATGCTGTTGCAGAACGTCGCCAACAGCATCACCACCAATCATCCGGAAATCGTTCTGATCGTCCTGCTCATCGACGAGCGCCCGGAAGAAGTCACCGACATGCAGCGCTCCGTTAAGGGCGAGGTGATCAGCTCCACCTTTGACGAGCCCGCCGCCCGCCACGTGCAGGTCACCGAGATGGTGATCGAAAAGGCCAAGCGCCTGGTCGAGCACAAGCGCGACGACGTCATCCTGCTCGACTCCATCACCCGTCTGGCCCGCGCCTACAACACCATCGTTCCGCCTTCCGGCAAGGTCCTTTCCGGCGGCGTGGACTCCAACGCCTTGCAGCGTCCGAAGCGCTTCTTTGGCGCCGCCCGCAACATCGAAGAGGGCGGTTCGCTCACCATCATCGCCACCGCGCTGGTCGATACCGGATCGCGCATGGACGATGTGATCTTCGAAGAGTTCAAGGGCACCGGCAACTGCGAAATCATTCTCGACCGCAAGCTGGTGGACAAGCGAACCTTCCCGGCCATCGACATCCAACGCTCCGGCACCCGCAAGGAAGAGCTGCTGATTCCCAAGGAAGATTTGGCGCGTATCTGGGTGCTGCGCAAGGTGCTGAACCCGTTGTCACCGGTGGAGGCGATGGAGCTTCTCATTGACAAGCTCAGCAAGACCCAGAGCAACGGCCAGTTCCTCGCCAATATGAGCTCGCTCTGAAACCGGTTCGCAAAAACTTCAGCCCGGTCGCCATCGACCGGGCTTTCCTTTTGCGAGATCGTTGCGCTGCCGATCGCGCTACGCCGCGTTGTTATAAACCCTGGTCAGACGTGACACCATGCATCCGTCCTCCAGCACCCTGGCGGCATAACGCACCGTCACCACTCCGCCGGTCTTATGCCGCAAGCTGATAATTCCGTTCTGCACTCCATCGCGAACGTAGGCCGCGAACTTGCCCGGCACGTCCACCTCCGGCACAGTAATGTCGTCGATTTTCCGCCCCAGCAGTTCTTCACGCTCATAGCCCAGCAATTCCGCGGCTGCGTCGGAGACGTGAAAGTATCTGCGGTCCTGGTCTACGAACAGCACGCGTTCGTTCTTGGACACCCGGTGCCCGTGCGCCTTGACCAGGGTTTCCCCGACAACCCGCAGCAGCCCTTCCGGCCCCGCCAGCGGCAGTACGATCGCATCACAGGCCGTTCCATGCCCAGTCATCGACACGATCGGAATACGGGGGGAAATCTTCCGCACCAGGCTTACGACCTGTTCTGCTGTAGCTTTCTTGTCGGTCCATCCCACCAGCACCAGGTCCACCGTATTGCGCTGCAGGGCCTGGTTTATCTCCGTTGCCGTCTCGGCGCGTTGCACGCGGTATCCGGCGTGTTCCAGGACCCACCGCCGTGTCTTGGACAGTGAATGCCTCGATGCAACGAATAGGATGTTGCGCCCCGCCGCCATCGAAATCCATTGTAGCTCGCCAGAGTAGTACCTGGCATCCTTGGCGAACATGCCGCACGCCGACCTCCAGGTATGGTCGCCGGGGGCCCGGCGGGTCCGTCGGGCAAGAAAAAAACGGGGCCTCTGGCCCCGAAACCGTCGTTTAGTTTTGATTACTTCCTGCTTTTCACTCTCTGGTTCCTGGGTTGTTCCTATTCCCTCGCCCTCTTCTTGATCTCAATGCTCAAGCGCTTGATCTTCTGGTTCAGTGTGGACAGCGGGATCTTGAACTTCTCCGCCGCTTCCGTCTGGTTCCAGTTGCAGCGCTCCAGCATGTCGACGATGATTCGCCGCTCGCATTCTTCCACGATCTCGAACAGGGAAGCGTCCGCCCGGTGCTCCAGCATGCTCAGTCCGGCGCCGCGGCCAGCGATGTGGTCAGGCAGCAGGTCCAGCGTCACCGTCGGGCCCGAGGACAACACCACCGCGCGCTCGACAACGTTTTCCAATTCGCGAACATTGCCCGGCCAGCCATATTCGATCAGGGCGCGCAGCGCTTCCGGCGCAATCTGCCGCACCGGCCGCTCGTTCTCCTCGGCAAATTTGCTGATGAAATGTTCCACCAGCAGCGGAATGTCCTCCCGCCGTTGCCGCATGGGCGGCAAGTCGATAGTGATCACGTTCAGCCGGTAGTACAAATCCTCGCGGAATCTTCCCTCCCGCGCCATTTGCCGCAGGTCCACATTGGTCGCGGCGATGATGCGTACGTCCACCTGCAGTTCCTGTACGCCGCCCAGGTGCATGAACTTCCGGTCCTGCAACACCCGCAGGATCTTGGCCTGCGTCTCCATGCTCATGGTGCCGATCTCATCCAGGAACAGGGTGCCGCGGTCGGCAATTTCGAACAAGCCCTTCTTGGAGGCGATGGCGCTGGTGAAGGCGCCTTTGACGTGGCCAAACAGCGTGGATTCCAACAGGTCCGCCGGCATCGATCCGGTGTTCACCGGCACAAAGGGGCGGTCCTTGCGCGGCGAATTCATGTGGATCGCCTTGGCGATCAGTTCTTTTCCGGTTCCGCTTTCCCCCTGCAGCAGCACCGTGGAGCGGCTGGGCGCGATCTGGGCGACCAGGTCGAAGATTTTCAGCATCGGCTCGCTCTTGCCGACGATGTTTTCGAAGTTATAGCGCTGCTTGAGGGCGCGCTTCAACTGCACGTTTTCTTCTTCGGCGTGGCGCCGGGCCACCACCGCCCGCACGTCGGCCAGCAGCTTCTCGTTGTCCCATGGCTTCTGGATAAAGTTGGTCGCTCCCGCCTGCATCGCCGCTACCGCGTTTTCCACGGTGCCATAGGCGGTGATCATGATGACCCCCAGCTCCGGCTCGCGATCGCGGATATCGCGCAGGATCTCGAGGCCGTTGCGATCGGGCAGCGCGAAGTCCAGCAGCACCAGGTCCATCGGCTGCTCGGCCATTCTTGCCAAGCCTTCTTCTCCGGTCGACGCGGTCTCCACCTTGAACCCTTCCAACTCTAGCAGTGTCTGCAGCGACTCGCGGATCGAGGCTTCGTCGTCAACGATCAAAATCGAACCCCTCGCCGTGCCTTGCTCCTTCATCGCGCTACGGCGGGTTATGACAGCTGCTTCACTCAATGCGTTTCCTCATTTCGCCCGAGGTCGATGGTCCATGGTCGATGGTTGATGGCCAAACGAATCAGCACCGGCCATCGACCATCCGCCATCGACGGTTGTCACACATTGACTGCTTTCCTCATCAGTGGAAACTCCAAATGGAACGTTGTCCCGCTCCCCATCCGGCTCTCGACGCGGATTTTTCCGGCGTGCTCCTGGATGATTCCGTAGGTCACCGATAATCCCAGGCCGGTGCCCCGCCGCCCGTCGTGCGGCGTGTTCTTGGTGGTGAAAAATGGATCGTAAATGCGGTCGATGTGCTCCTGTGCGATGCCCGACCCGGTATCCGACACGGTGACGTTCACGCCGTTGCCGTTCGCCGTGCGCACCTCCAGTGTGCCTCCATCCGGCATCGCGTCCTTGGCATTCAGGAACAGGTTCAGGAAAACCTGTTGCAGCTTGCCGGAGTTGCCCTGGATGGTCGGCAGCTTCTCGCACATTTCCGCCTGTACCTTCACCCGCGCCGTTTTGAGCTGGTGCTCCAGCAGGTTGAGGGTTTCGCGAATCACCTTGTTCAGGTCCACCTCGCCAAACTCGGTGCCGCTGGTGCGCGAAAAGTTCAGCAGGTTGTTCACAATTTCCGAGGCCCGGAAGGTCTGCTTGGTAATCTTCTCCAACAGTGACGAGCGCTGCTCGTCGCCCTGCAATTGTTTGGAGAGCATCTGCGCGTAGGAGGAAATCACCGCCAGCGGGGTGTTGACCTCGTGCGCCACGCCCGCCGCCAGCAGCCCAATCGACGACATCTTTTCCGCCTGGCTCAGTTGCGACTCCAGCTCGATCCGTTCCGTGATGTCGTCCACCAGCACCAGCCGCCCGATCACGTTGAATTTCTTGGTCACCAGCGGAGCGATGGCGATGTTGGTCATCCGCGTCTCGCCCGCCGGCGTATTCAGCCGATACTTGTACAGATTGTGGATGCCCGGGTTGGTGCGCACCCGGTAGAACTCTTCCAGGAACCCGGCAGGGAAGACCTCGGTCAGCTTCTTTCCCAGCGCCTGCCAGCGCGGCAGCGCATACATCACTTCCATCTGCGAGTTCCAGAACTCGACGCGGTCATCCAAGTCCACCGCAAATACCCCGACGCTGATGGATTCCACGATGTTCTCGTTGAAATCCTTGAGCCGCTCGTACTCGCTGACCTTCTGCTCCAGCGAGGCGTACAGGCGTGCGTTCTGGATGGCGATGCCGACGTATCCTGCCAGCGCTTCCAGCAGTTCGACATCTTCGCTGGATAGGAAATCCCCTTCGCTGGTCTTGCCCAGGCCCATCATCGCGATGGTGCGTCCCTGCACCGAGCAAGGAATGAAATAGTTCATGTCGAGCTGCGCAATCGAGTACTGCGCACCCGGGGTCTCCCGCACCACCGCGCGCGTGTTGTCGAAGAACAGGTGCCCGGCCGCCATCTCCGGCCGCTCTTCTCCCAGGAAGCTGAGGTCGAGGTTGGGCGGAAGATCGGATATTCCGAACGACTTGGAGAGGGTAAAGCGGTTCGGCGAATCCGCTGACGCCAAAAAGATCGCCATCCGGTCCACCAGCAACGTGCGCGCGATGCGGTCCACGATCGAACTCAGCATCTTGTCCAGGTCGAGCTGCGAACTCAACTCGCGTCCGAACTCGATCAGCGTTTTCCGGTAGTCATATCTCTTGCGGTAGAAGAAGCGGTCCAATTTCTCCTGGAACCACTTCCTTACCGGGTCGAACAGCAGCGCAGTGACCACGATTACCGCGATCATGCCGGTCGGCCCGCTGCTGGGCAGGTGCCGGTTCAGCAGCACCGCCGCCAGCCCAATCGTCGCGAAGTACACCCCGGCGATCGACGCCGCCGCCAGCGTGTAGGCCATGCCGCGCTTGAAGATCACGTCCACGTCCATCAGCCGGTATCGGAAGATGGCATATCCGAACGTCAGCGGCAGGAAAACCAGCGACAGCACCGACACCTTCATCAGCACTGTCGCCTGCGTCCCGTTCATATAGGGGATCACGTAGAACAGCGTAAACGGCGCAATCGCCAGGATCGTGCCCCGCGTCACCCACTTCATCTGCTGGCGCAGTATCGGGGTCGACGCGTGTTTGTAGCTGTGCCACAGAACCCCCGCCGCCACAACGAAGAATGCGGCCAGGTACAACATCTCCAGCCGATCCAGGTTGAACCGCAGCAATTCGCTCGGCACCAGCAGTTGCAGCGAAAGGATGTGTGCCAGCAATAACAGCAGGCCAGGCACGTAGCAGACCGGCACCAGCCACGGCCGCCGCTTGACCGAATCCTTGACCTCCGGGAAGGTGAGCACGAAGTGCAGGAACAGGGCTGGCTGCAAAAGTTCCGCCACCACGTTGGCCCAGTACACGATCCAGTCGAACTGGTTCAGCTTCCCGGTGTAGTGGAAAGCGTAGAAGATATAGGAGACCAGGCAGAACAGGTAGAAGTGCGTCGACTTGGGCGCCGTCCAGCGACGCAGCAGGACGTACAGTCCGATGCCTAGATAGATCAGTGAAATGAAGCGCAGCCCGACGTACAACGACTTATCGAAAGGCACGAGCACGACCGGAACATTGACCGTGACGCCCCCGCGCCGCAGGTTGTAGGTAGCCTTCGACCAGCTCCCGGTCCGGTACATCTGCCGGCTCAGCTCGGAGAAATTATGAATGTCGTGGTCGCTGATGCCTTGCAGTTCGTCGCCGTTCTTGATTCCGGCCCGGGCACCCGGTCCTTCGGGGTCCACTCGTTCGGCGACCAGGTGGCGGTTGTGCTCCACCCACCAAACGCCGTCGTAGGGAATCTGGAATTGCCTTTCTTTTTGGAAATTAATCCAGCCGAAGACGCCCGCAGCGGTGGTCAGCAACGCCAACACCACGGCCACAAACCGGACTTGGATGTCCCTTGTCATCGGGGGCTGCCGAAACTTCTCCTCAATCGTTCCCTTTTGGGGAACTGCGGGCAGAGAAACACTTTTCGACTTCGACAGCAACTGAGGTGCCATGGCCCTTGTACCCGGCGTGCCTTATCCTCCACCCTATCCGGTACTTACAAAATCATCATAGCCTGAGCCCGAACGAAATACAAAATATGGAAGCCGCCTCTCATTCCTCATATACCCGGCGCTAGGGCTGCTGCAAGCCTCTTGAAACGCAGTTCTGACATTTTCAAGAATTTGTTTCTCTGACCTCCCGGCGTATTCTGATTCTGGACCGGACGCGGCCTTCGCGACAGCTAAGGGTATTCGGTTCTAAGTACCTGATTCGATTGAGATCGCTGTTAAGGCAGTAGGCTGAGACTTACCGCAGCGGAAATGTCGAGTACTTAACAAAAAGGGGGAGCCGAATTGGCTCCCCACAGAAGCGACAGAGGCGATATCAGACGGTTTGGAATCCCGCGATCACAATTCGGTTGCCAAGCTTTTCAATGAAACTGCGAATTCCATCACTCAGGAAGCTGATCTCACGATTCAAGGACTTCGCGTTCATTTCCTACAAAGTGGATCGGGTTTTCCGGTTGTGCTTGTCCATGGACTGCTGGCGTACTCCTTTTCCTGGCGGCACACCATTCCTGCGCTGGCGCGCCACTTCTCCGTCTTTGCCCCAGATCTATTAGGAACCGGCTTCAGCGATCGGGTGAAAGACCTCGACTGCAGCATGCGCGCCTCCGCCCAGCGGTTGATCGCCTTCCTCGACGCACTTGGGCTGCGCGAATTCGATCTTGTCGGTACCTCTCACGGTGGCGCCCTCTCCACCATTATCGCGGCCGAACTGGGCCGGCGGATTCGCCGCCTGGTGCTGGTCGCGCCGGTCAATCCCTGGTCGCGCGCCGGTCGTAAGCGCATTGCAGTGTTTTCAACCGCGGTCGGAGGAATGTTGTTCCGCCACTCATTCCTGCGCCTCGATGCTCTGAACAACTGGGTCCTGCAGCGGCTTTTTGCCGATCCCGGAAAAATCCCGCCCGGAATGTTTGAAGCCTACGCCAAGCCGCTCCGCATCGCGGGATCAGTCGATTACCTGCTTGGCGTGGTCCGTTGCTGGCAGAGCGATATCTCCATGCTCGAACCCCTCTACGCGCAAATCCACGCGCCCACGCTGTTGGTATGGGGCGATAGCGACACCGCCGTATTGCCGGGCTCGGCCAAGCACGTGCAACGCGCCATTGCCGATTCGAAGCTGGTGATGATGTCCAAAACCGGCCACCTGCCGTATGAGGAGTCGCCCGAGGAATTCAATCGCGTGCTGCTGGAATTTCTTCGCGGCGATTAGCAACCAGCAATTCGCGCTGGCCCGCTCGCGATTTGGTTTACCATCGGGCAGCCGTCCTGATGCCGTCACGTTCTAACCGTAGGCGCTGGCTGCTCCTTTCATGCACTGGATCGTCGAAACCGCCCGCTATTATCTTCAACATTACGGCTACTGGGCGGTCGCCATTGCGCTGCTCGGGGAAAACGCGGGACTACCCCTTCCCGGCGAAACCATCCTGATTCTCGCCAGCATTGCTGCTTATCGCGGACATCACTTGAAGCTGCCGTGGCTGATACTGGTCGCGGTCTGCGCCTGCACCATCGGTGACAACATCGGCTACTGGATCGGGCGGCGCGGCGGCCGTCCTCTGCTGAATCGCTACAGGAATTTTTTTCACATCAGCGAGGAGACAATCCGCACCGGTGAAGAATTCCTGCAGCGACGCGGATGGGCTGCAATCTTCCTGGCGCGGTTTATCGCCGGCCTGCGCATTGTTGCCGGACCGCTGGCTGGCGTTCTGAACATGGAGTGGAAGCAATTCCTGGTCGCCAATGCCGCCGGCGCTGTGGTTTGGGTCACCGTAATCGCCTGCGCCGGATATTTTTTCGGCCGGCAGTTTGCTGGCGCGCTGAAGGAAACGGAATTCGTTGTCCTGATCATCGTCGTGATGGGAGGGCTTTACTTGTTGTGGAAAAATAGAAAGCGTGCTCGGGCACGCAAGCGCAAGCCGATTCTGGCTGGCAAGAAGTAGTTTTGTGTGGCATGGGTAGCGGCGGAATTCATTCCGCCGTTCACGAAATCGGAGCCGTCGGGACTTAAGCAGCTTGTTCAAATCATTCCACATCGAGAGAGAAGCCTGGGTCCGCTTCTTTGTAGCGATCGCCGGACTGTCGTTGGCTTTCGGCGCTGCTATTTTCTCTACCGTTACCCGCCAAGCCGGAAACGTCTGGGCCACTGCGGTCCTTGCCTCCGCGGCCCTGTTGCTGGCGGGTGTGGTTGGGCTGACCATCGTGCCCTACCTGGCGCGGCGGGTCGCGCTGTACCGCGTGCGCGAGGCATTCGATTACGATGTGACCCGCGAAGGCCTGGTTTATCTGGCGATTGTGCTGATGATCGGTGTCGCCGCCCTGAATACCGGGAACAACCTGTTGTTCATTGTTGTTTCCGCGATGCTGGCCGCGATTATTGTTTCCGGCGTGGCCTCGGCGGCAATACTGCGCGGCTTGGAACTCGACATCGGCTTCCCCGAGCATGTCTTTGCTGGGGAAGCCGTGCTGGCGCGGCTGAGCCTGAGAAACCTGCGGCGCGTGTTGCCGTCGCTGTCGGTGAGCGTGGTTCCCGCCAAGTCCGGGCGGGCGCACAAACGGCTGAAGTGGGAGCGCTCAGTGTTCGTGTACCCCGCGAAGGCGCCGCGCGAAAAACAATGGGTGCACCTGCCCGATCTATCGTTGCGCGTGGTTACCGGGCGGGAGAGCACGCCCGAAATTTTCAATGGGCGCGCCTATTTTCCCTTTCTGCCGGCGCGCAACACGGTCAGCCGCGAACTCGAACTCGACTTTCACCGCCGCGGACGGTACGTGCAGGACGGTTTCGGACTCTCCACCCGTTTTCCATTTTCCTTCCTGGTCAAGACGCGCAAGGTCCCTCTGACGCGCGAGGTTGTGGTCTATCCGCCGGTGCAGCCGACCGATGAACTGTTCGAAGTCCTGCCCATGATTACGGGCGAGTTTGAGGCTTTCCTGCGCGGGCGCGGGCACGACCTCTACCGCATCCGCGAATACCTGCCGGAAGATTCGGCGCGCCATGTGGACTGGAAGTCGTCGGCACGGACGGGATCGCTGAAGGTGCGCGAATTCACTCGCGAGGACGAACGCAAGCTACGCGTTGTCTTCGATAATCCTTCCTCTGCCGCGGTGAAAGGCGCCGACTACGAGCGCGGAATCGCGCTGGCGGCTTCGCTGGCATGGCATTTCGCGGGCGAGGACACCGATCTCTCGTTTGCCGCTCCCGGTTACGCCGGCGCCGGTGATATTTACGATTTCTTGCGCTACCTCGCATTGGTTGGGCCCCGGCCGCAGCAGGAGGCTTCCCAATCAATTCTCGACGGCCTGCACCTCACCGCCGACTATAACGTCATCTTCACTGCTCGACCGCGCGGCAGCATTCCCACCGAGCTGTGGGCGTGCTCGTACTTCCTCTTCTTCGGCGAGCAGAAGTAACGGATGAAATCCTGGTACCGTTATCCACAACCCCCGGTCTTTCGCCGCCCTTGTACTCTGAAGTTAGCCGTCATACGATTCTCTTCGGTCCAGGAACTCGTTGGAGGAGGCAGTCTCTCATGAAGGCACAGCGGGCGCTTGCCGCTCTTATCTCGATCGTCATTGTTTCTTCCCTTTGTTTGGCGCAGGAGCACCGCCACGCCGGCGGAATGGGCGGTCCAATTCCCGAAGGCACGCAGGTGACAATCCGGATGATTGACAACCTGAGCAGCGAGACCGCACGCCAGGGCGACACCTTTCATGCGTCGTTGGAGCAGCCCATTCTCGACCCCGACGGACGCACGCTTTATCCCAAGGATGCCGACGTGGACGGTCGCGTGCTGCGAGCGCACCCTTCTGGGCGGCTCAGTGATCCCGGTGAACTGGAGCTGACGCTCACTGCGATTACCGCCGGCGGCCGCTCTTATCCGGTGAACACGCAGCCCTGGCTGACCAAGGGCCAGTCGCACACCAAGAGCAACACCACGAAGATCGGCGGTGGGGCGGCACTGGGCGCGATTATTGGCGCAGTGGCAGGCGGCGGCAAGGGCGCGGCGATCGGTGCCGGTGTGGGTGCCGGCGCCGGAACCGGAGTCGCTGCGGCCTCCGGCAAGAAGGAAGCGAAAATCGAGTCAGAGGCAGTGCTGAACTTCATCACTGCCGCACCGGCCGCCGCGCAATATGCCGGCACGCCGGCGGCACAGCGGGAGCCCGAGCTTCGCTCTCCCGAAGGTCGTGAGCCGGAATATCGTTCCTATGACAATGCGCGGCCGCGCCCATTCCGCTCGGTGTTCACCAACTATGACCGGCAGAACATACGCGGATGCTTCGCCGACAGCTCAAGTCTGCCGCCGGGACTGGCCGAGCGCGACAACCTTCCTCCCGGACTGGAAAAACAGATCCAGCGCGACGGCACCCTGCCTCCCGGCCTGCTAAACCGCGCCCAGCCGCTTCCCGGGTCCTGCAGCGCGCGCTTGCCCAGGCTGCCGGTGGACTGGAGCCGCGTGGTGCTCGGACGTCGCGTGCTCCTGCTCGACCCTGACAGCCGCATCACTGACCTGTTCAGCCTGGACGACGACGAATAAGTACGTGCTTGGCGGCGAGACTTATCCTGCCCGGCCGCCTTGCGACCAGCCCTGGGCGGCTGTTAAAGCGCATTCCCGCGTTTTCCGGGCAGCCAACCGGGCTTGGCGAGACATCTTTTCAGGCATATACTCGGCGGTCTCTACACTTGCTGCCCCGCAGGGCGGGAGGGCTCATGGCATCCGTAGACAGCCTGATTCGCGACCGGGAAACTTACCAAGTCGAGGCCGACGAGCTGGTGGTTGACGTGGTCAGCCTGATGGTGTCGAAAAATGTCGGCGCCGTCGCGGTTATCCGCCAAGGAGAACTGGCCGGCCTTTTTTCCGAACGCGACCTGATGAAGCGCGTGGTGCACGAGGGCAGAGACCCCCGCGTCACAAAGATTTTCGAGGTCATGACCCGCGACGTGGTGACGGTCGCGCCCGACCGCAGTCTGGAAGATTGCCTGGAACTGATGCGCGAGCGTGGCTTCCGGCACTTGCCTGTGTGCCAGGGAAAACAACTGCGCGGCGTGATCTCTTTGCGCGACCTGCTGGCGCACGCCGTGGTCGAAAAGGACGGCGAAGTTCAAATGATGCGCGCCTACATCTCCCAGAGCACCTGACCGCAGCATCCGCACTTCCATGGCCGCGGCGATTTCCGCGGCCTTATTTTTTGACCATCGTAAAATAGCGGGAACTTCCGCATTGCGGGCAGGTAAACTGGTCATTACCAAGCCCGCTGACTTCGTGGCCCATGCCCTCCTCACCGATTGCGCGAGAACTGCGAAAGATCGTCGGCTCCGAAGCGGTACTCGACCGTCCCGAAGACCGCATGATCTATGAGTACGACGCCGGACTATCCACCGGTACGCCTGAAGTGATCGTATTTCCCAGCACCACCGAGCAGGTATCGCAGATCGCGCGAACCGCCTCGCGCATGAATGTGCCGCTGGTGCCCCGGGGAGCGGGAACCGGTTTGAGCGGCGGCTCCATTCCGCGAGCCGGCGGCATCGTGCTGGTGTTCACGCGCATGACATCGATTCTGGAAATCGATGCCGCCAACCGCCGCGCCGTGGTGCAACCGGGCGTAGTGAACGCGGACCTCTCGGCCGCCGTCGCGCAGCACGGGTTGTACTTCGCGCCTGATCCAGCCAGCCAGCGCGCCTCCACCATCGGCGGCAACGTCGCGGAAAATTCCGGCGGCGCGCACACCCTGGCCCACGGCGTCACCGTGAACCACATCACCGGGCTGGAGGTCGTGCTGCCTGACGGGCGCGTGGCGCACATGGGCGGCAAAGCCGTGGACTCCTGCGGCTACGACCTCACCGGCTTGTTCGTCGGAACCGAAGGCACGGTGGCGATCGTGACCGCGATTACCGTCAAGCTCACCAAGATTGCCGAAGCGGTGGAAACGCTGCTCGCCATTTTCAACACCGTGGACGATGCGGCCAACACCGTTGCCTCCATCACTTCGGAAGGCATCACGCCGGTCGCGCTGGAAATGCTGGATGGCAAGACCCTGCGCTGCGTCGAGGAAGCTACCCATGCCGGTTACCCGATGGATTCCGGCGCGGTGCTGCTGATTGAGCTGGAAGGACTGCGCGAAATGGTGACCGACCAGGCCGATGCCGTGCGCGCGGTTTGCCAGCGTCACAGTGCGCGCGAGGTCCGGCGCGCCGCCAACGATGCCGAGCGCCAACTGTTGTGGAAGGGACGCAAGACGGCTTTCGCTGCGCTCGGGCGCTTGGCGCCGGCCTACTACACCCAGGATGGCGTCGTCCCGCGCAGCCACATTCCCAAGGTGCTGCGCTACATCGAGAGCGTGGCCCAGCAATGCAAGCTGGAGATCGGCAACATCTTCCACGCCGGCGACGGCAACCTGCATCCGTGCATCCTGTTTGATATGCGCGATCCGGACCAGGTGGAGCGCACCCACCAGGCCGGCCGCATGATTCTTCAATATTGCGTCGATGCCGGAGGCACCATTACCGGCGAGCATGGCGTCGGCATGGAAAAGAACGAACTCATGCCGCTGCTGTTCACCGACAACGATCTGGAAGTCATGGCCCTCGTGCACGACGCCTTCAATCCGAAATCCATCTTCAATCCGCAAAAACTTTTTCCGACTCCGCGCAGCTGTCGCGAGACCAACATCGTGCGCAGCAGTGGAGTTCCGCGATGAGCGCGACCTCGACAGCGGCGGGACTGGCGCGTGAGCTGGCGGCAATCGCCGGCGAGCAGCACACCACCGAGGATCCGGCGCGCACGGCGGAATTCGCCATCGACGAGGTCTCGCCGCGCGCGGTGGTCTCGCCCGCATCCGCGGAAGAGGTGGCGGCGATCATGAAGTTGGCGCACGCTGAAGATCTGGTCGTCGTGCCGGCCGGCGGGTTCACTCACCAGTTCACCGGGATGGTTCCCGCGAAGATCGATATCTTGCTGCGCACGAGTCGCCTGAAAGCCTTGGAACACTACGATGCCGGCGACTTGATGATCGGCGTCGGCGCCGGTACGACGCCGGCCGAGGTGGAGGCAGTATGCGGGCCGCATGGACAGATGCTACCGCTCGATGCCGCGCAGCCTCAGCGGAGCACCATGGGCGGAGCGCTGGCGTCGGCGGCGCATGGACCGCTCAAGCACTCCTACGGCGGCCTGCGGGATTACTGCACCGGGGTGCGCTTTGTCACCGCCGACGGTAAGGTCGCAAAAGCCGGCGCGCGGGTGGTGAAGAACGTTGCCGGATATGACCTGATGAAGCTGCTGATCGGCAGCTATGGAACCATTGCGGTGATTACCGGCGCGAGCTTCAAGTTGTTTCCCCGCCCGCGGCAGACGCGTACTTTCATTGCCAGGTTTGCGAACTTGAAAGAGGCGCTGGACTTCCGTGACCGCGTACTCGCTTCACCGTTGACGCCGCTTTGCCTGGAAATTGTTTCGCCGCACGCGGCCGAGATCATCCACGGAGATTCGCACGCCGCCAAAACCGAACCCTGGCGGGTCCTGCTGCGCGCCGCCGGCAGTGACGCCGTGCTGGCCCGTTATCGCGCGGAGTTGGGCGCGGCGGTGGCAAGCGAAGCCGCTGGCGATGATGAGCGCGAGATCTGGCGCGCGCTCCCGGAATTTCCCCACGCGCTGTTCGAGCGCAGCCGGAACGCCATGCTGTTGCGAGTGGATGTTGCATTGCAGGACGCGGGCCCGGTGCTGGAAGCGGCAGAACGCGCGGCGACGGACAATAATTTTGTGTGCGCTGTCTCAGGCAGGATCGGCGTCGGATCTCTGCTGGTCGGGTTGGTGCCGGTCGCGGTGGATCCGCCCTCCGCGATGCAATACGTCAACGCGATTTCATTCCTGCGCGGCGCGGTGCCGCGCCAGGGGTCGGCAATCGTGCTGCGCTGCCCGCTCGAAGCCAAGCGGCGCTGCAGCGTCTGGGGCAGCACCCCAAATGATGTCGAGACCATGAAGGCAATCAAGCAGGCATTCGACGGCAAGAACATCCTCAACCGCGGGAGGTTCCTGTTCTGAGTGCCACCACCGTCAATGCGGAGCACGGAACCGGTAGCGCCGCGCTGCCATCGAATTTCACCACGCCCGATCGGCCGTCCTGGGAGTTGTACTCCAAGTGCATTCACTGCGGCTTGTGCCTGCAGCAGTGTCCGACCTACCGCGTGCTCGGGCGGGAAGCGGATTCGCCCCGCGGCCGTATTTACCAGGTCCTGCAAGTGGATGCCGGGCGATTGCAGATTGGTGACTCCTTCGCTACACACTTGGATCGCTGCCTCGGATGTCGCGCCTGTGAAACGGCCTGCCCCTCGGGCGTGAAATACGGCCGCATCTTGGAGCGGGCACGGGCCGAGATCGAGTCAAATTTCAAACGGCCCTGGCTCGAGCAGCGGCTGCGCGCCTGGTTCTTCGGGGCCATGCTCCACGACCACAGAAATCTTGCGCGCTGGGCAAGCCGGCTGCGGTTCTACCAGCGGTCGGGACTCCAGGGCCTGGCGCGCTCCAGCGGCATTTTGAAACTCATGGGAATGGACAAAGTGGAGGCGCTGGCGCCCTCGATTGACGAAAAGTTTTTCTTTTCACAGCTCGGCGCCACCTATCGCGGCGCCGGCGAGGCTCGCGGGCGCGTCCTCTTCCATGCCGGGTGCATCGGCAGTGTTGCCTTTTCCGCGTTGAATGAGGCCACCGTCCGCGTGCTGAATGCGAATGGATTCGACGTCTTCGTACCCAAGGGCCAGCTTTGCTGCGGCGCTTTACCGGCGCACGCGGGCTATCGCCAAGAGGCGCGGGCCTTGGCGCGGGGAAACATAGCCGCAATCATGGAGTCAACGCGCGACCCGGTGGTCACCAACTCTGCCGGCTGCGGCGCAATGATGAAGGAATACGGCGAACTGCTGGAGGCTGGCACGGAAGCGAAGCGGGCGTGCGAATTTGCCGCGCAGGTGAAGGACATTACCGAGTTCCTGGCCCAGGCGGGGTTGCGGCCGCCCAAGCGGAAACTGAAGGCGCGCGTCACCTACCAGGATCCCTGCCACCTGGCGCATGCGCAGGGCATTCGATCCGCGCCTCGCGAATTGTTGAAGGCCATCGGCGCGGAACTGGTCGAGATGGCACATCCCGATTACTGCTGCGGCAGCGCCGGCACCTACAACGTAACGCAAAACCGGCTGTCAATGGACATCCTGGAGCAGAAGATGGACGAGGTCACGGCCGCGCGCGCCGAAATCATCGCCACCGCGAACACCGGATGCATGCTGCAACTGCGGGCGGGAGTGAAAGCGCGCGGGCTGAAGATGCGCGTGGCGCACGTGGTTGAATTGCTGGACGAATCCTATCGCAACTCCTAGCGGCGGGGCACTGCCGTCATAGAACGCCTTCCGCCTTCTCGATGTCGTGGACTCCCACGATAATCAGCGCGCGCTCGCTGCCTTTCACGATCGAACCGTAGGCATAGAGCACGTTGATGCCGCGGTCGGCTAGCTTGCGCGTGGCACGACCCAGCGCGCCCGGGCGATCGGTGACCCGAATGGCGACCGCCTCCTCTTCGTCGTACGTCAAATGGATCGCGTCCAGAACTTTGCGGGCCGCTGCGTGCGGCGTTGCCACCATGCGGATGCGTCCACCCGGCTGGTCGTAGGCCGCCATGATGGCGGTGATGTTCACGGCTTTGGCGGCCATCTCCGAGCAGATGGTCGCAAGCATGCCGGGCTTATCCTCGGCCTCGATGACGAGTTGCGTAATGCGCCCCATATAGACTCCGGTGGTCAGGATTCGGAATCCAGCTTTATACCTGAGAATATCGGCTGCTGGCCACTCACCGCCCCGCCGCGGACTTCACGCCGCTTTCGCCACCAATGTCTCATGTAAAACCTTAGCCAGCTCATCGGGATCGCTGATGGGCGGCCGGCAAGTGAAGTTTGAGCACAGCACCGCCGTCGACTTACCGTCCTTCACCGCCGGAATGTTGGGCACGGTTTCGGCGATCACAGGCGGCAGGTTTTGCGGGGCGGCGGCGCTGTCGCTCACCTTGACCACCGCCTTGTTCACTGCGAAAGGCGCGACCGCCGCGGCGTAAAGCTCGCGTGCGCGCTCGTCGTTGCCGACCACGACCACCTGCGTGTGACCCTCCAGCAGCCACACTGCGGCCAGCGCGTAGGTAGCCGCGAACATCCCATATTGCTCAGCCATTCCGGCGAAAACCTCAAGCGTGTCTTCAGCCTTTTCACGGTAGCTGTCTTCATGGGTGTAGGCGTGCATGCGGAACAGCGCGATCGCGGCGGCGGAATTTCCCGCCGGAGTCGGAGAGTCCTGGAACGGTTTGCGACGGGCGGTGAGCGCGCCCAGCACCGCTTTGTTTTCGGAGTCGAAAAAGCCGCCCGAAGTCTGGTCGTACAAGCGCTCGATCATGGCGTCCACGATCTTGCGGGCAAAGGTGAAGTAGCTGAGGTCGGCCGTCGCCTCGTACCCATCGAGGCAGGCAAGCGCGGTGAAAGCGTAGTCGTCCAGCACGCCCGCCACGTTCCGCTTGGGCGCCTGGGGATCGGCATAGGCGATGACGTGCTTCAGTCCGCCTTCGGCGGTGAACCCGTGGGAAAGAATTCGGTCCAGCGAGCGCAGCGCAAAGTGCCGCGCATCCTCCAGCGAGAGCACGCGCGCAGCCTCGAGATAGGCGGAGACGCACAGCGCGTTCCAGCCGACGTAAACAGTCTTGTCGACAAACGGCGTGGCTCGCTTCAGGCGCGCCGCGTACATCTTGTCTTTTGCCGCATCGAGCAGTGCGGAAATGCGGTCGCGCTGCATGCCGGTTCGCACACCGATCTCTTCCACCGAGGCGTGCACGAAGAGCACGTTCTTGGCCGGGTTGTGATGCATCTCGCCGGCTTCGTTGATGTCATAATAGGGCTGCGCAACCTTCAGCTCTTCCTCGGTCAGCGCGGCCCGCGCTTCCTCCAGGGTCCAGGTGAAGTAGTCGCCGTCATCGTCGAGATTGATGTCGGCGTCCTGCGAAGCGTAAAAACCGCCCTCGCTGCGGTCGCTCAGCCACGCATCCATCCAGCGGATGATGTCGCGCGCCACCGCGGCAAACAACGAATTGCCGGTCGCCTGGTAGCCGTGGACATAATTCTTGAGCAGCTCCGAGTTGTCGTACGACATTTTTTCGAAGTGCGGCACCACCCAGCGCTCGTCCACCGAGTAGCGATGAAACCCGCCGCCAAGCTGGTCATATACGCCACCGCGCGCCATGCGCTCCAGCGTGTTGGCGATCACCTCCCGCAGCCTCTCGTCGCCGCTGCGCGAGTACAGGTGAATGAGCAGGTCCATGGTCGAGGGATGCGGAAACTTGGGCGCGCTGCCAAAGCCCCCATGCTCGGAATCGTAAGTCTTCAGCGCCGACGCGATCACGCTGCGCACGATGGTTGGCGGAATACTCGCGCTGCGCCCGGCGAATGACTCCGCTTGGCTGATCGAGCTGAGCACCATGTCGGCTTGCTGTAAAACTTCGTCACGTTTGCCGCGAAACGCGTCCGCGATGGCCATCAGCACGCGCTTGAAACCGGGCCGCCCCCACTGATCGTCAGGAGGAAAATAGGTGCCGCCATAAAAGGGCTTGCCTTCGGGAGTGAGGAACGCGGTCAGCGGCCAGCCCCCCTGGCCTGCCATCGCCTGCACTGCCGATTGATAGCGGCTGTCGATGTCAGGACGCTCGTCGCGGTCCACCTTCATCGCGATGAAATTCTCGTTGATGATGCGCGCCACTTCCGGATCGTCATAGGACTCGCGATCCATCACGTGGCACCAGTGACACCAGACTGCGCCGATGTCCAGCAACATTGGCTTATTCTCGCGCTGCGCCGCGGCGAACGCGTCCTCGCCCCATTGATACCAGCGGATGGGCTGATGCATGGCGGAGCGCAGGTATGCGGAGGAGGCCTGGGCAAGGGAGTTCGTCTGGTCTGGCATGGCAGTGGTTAGAGTACTCCGTTGCCGGGCAAGATGCGACAACACTAGCTACTCCCTACCAACCGCCGCGCGACTTCGGCATAGAGATCCACCGCTGCCAGCAGTTCTTTCTTCTCGATGTGCTCCTCGGGCGTGTGCGCCACATGGATTGACCCAGGCCCCAGCAGCAGCGGTTCGCCCCACTTCGTCAGTGACGGAATATCGGTTGCGAATGCCGCCATCATGGTGGGAATGCCGTCGAGCGTGCGCAGGCGCACGAACGGCAGCTCCAGTCCCCATTTCACCCGCACCTGCTCCCCCGCCGCGGCCACCAGTTGGCGTTTCAGCTCATCGGAAGCCCCAATCAGCCGGTACATCAGCTCGGCATGGGCGTGGTCGGGGATCACGTTCGGCGCGCGGCCGCCATCGATCAGCCCGATATTGAGAGTGCACGCTCCCAGCTGCGGATCGCTGGGCAAAGAAATTTGGCGGATGCGTTGCAGCGCGTCCAGCAGTTTCTCGATCGCCGACTCCCCCAGCTCCGGGTAGGCGGAGTGTGCCATGCGTCCTTCGGCGAACAGTTCGACCCGCATCGCTCCCTTGGTCGCGGTTGCCAGGCGATTGCCGGTGGGCTCGCCATTGATCAGGAAGCGGCCACCCGCGGGCCGCTGGTTGGCGTGCTGCGCGCCCGCGCTGTTGCGCTCTTCTCCCACCAGGAACAGCAGCCCCACCGCCGGACCATCCTGCCGCAGCTTTTCCGCGGCGGCGATCTGTGCGGCAATGATTCCCTTGGCGTCGCATGCGCCGCGCCCGTAAATGCGGCTCTCGTCTTCGCGGGAAGGGAAGTGGGGAGGGACCGTGTCCATGTGGGTCGACAAGAAGATTTCGGGCCGCGGCTGCTTCGGCGGCACGGCGAACACGTTGAAACGTCCCGTCTCCACTGGGTCCAGGCGTACCTCATAGCCGAGCTCGCGCAAGCGCCGGTGCAGAAACTCACCGACTCCCCTTTCATTGCCGGTGATCGACTCAATGTCCACCAGCTCCCGCGTTAGCGCGACCACGTCCATGCCCAGAAGAATATCAGTTTCGCTTTCCGTTTCTGTTCCCGCCGCTCTATTCGCGGTTTCGTCCTCCTCTGGCCACATAGGGCAGAGTTATCCAGCAGAATTTGAATAAACTGAAGCAGCTCTGCCCGCATCGAACCAGACGTGGCCATTCGGATTCAGCGGCAGAACCTCATCCTGGCGCTATGCGTCGCGGCCGCCGCGGTATTCTTGTTCCTTTGGGGATGTCCCTTCATGGCGCAGTGGGGCCACGGCAAGCTGTGCATCGCGTTCTATGCGCTGCTGATGCTGATTTACGTATATGGGCGGGCCAGCGGCGCTCGCCGCCACCGCGATGAGCCCAAGCGTCAGGTCTAGGCATCGAATGCTCCGGTGACCACACCTTCCAGTGCCATCCAATCTCTGTTCTTGAACGGTCCGGCCGGCCGGCTCGAGGCGCTACTCAATGAAGGCGTGCCTGCCGCCACCCACGCCGCGCTCGTCTGCCATCCTCATCCGCTGTTCGGCGGCACCATGCACAACAAGGTTGTGTTCCACGCCATGAAGGCGCTGAACAGCTTTGGCTTTCCGGTGCTGCGTTTCAATTTCCGGGGCGCCGGCTTGAGCGAAGGCAGGCATGACAACGGACGTGGGGAAGTCGAAGACGTTCGGGCAGCGCTGGCCTGGCTTGACCAGCAATTCCATTTGCCGATGGTGCTGGCCGGGTTCTCGTTCGGCGCGGCAACCGGGCTGCAGGCGGGTTGTCCCGATCCCCGGATCGATGCCCTCATCTTGCTTGGGACGCCCGCTCGCGGCGACGATCGCAGCTACGAATACAAGTTTCTTGCCGATTGCGCCAAGCCGAAGCTGTTCGTCAGCGGAGGCCAGGACCAGTTCGGACCGCATCATGAGTTGGAGCTGCTGGTGTCGCGCGTGCCGGAACCCAGGAAGTTGATGATCATCGACGGTGCCGACCACTTCTTCGCCGGCCACCTCGCCGAGATGCGAAAAGCCATCGAAGACTGGGTCCGTTCGTTGCCGCGGATGAACCCATCTTGACGTCTATGTTGCCGCCTGCATAAATGACGGCTGCTTTTGCCCTGGCAAGCCGGCACTTGCAACTGAATACCGGAAACTGGAAACTACCTTAATGCCACGGCGGACGCCAGCGAACACCACCTCCGATCTGGAACGCGAGGCCCGCGAATTGCGCGCGGCGGCGCGCCAGATCTTCCAGGAAGCCCTGGCGCAGAGCACCATCCGGGAAGCATTCGCGCGTCACGTCAACTACGACCCGGGCGCGCTGCGCATCTGCGACGACCTGTATTCTCTTGCCGCCTACGAGCGCGTTTCCGTGGTGTCCATCGGCAAGGGAGCGCAAAGCATGGCCGAGGCGCTGGTCGGCCAGGTCGGGGAAAGCTTCGGCGGTATTGTCGCCGGTTCCACCCAGGCCGGCACTCAGCTGCGCGGATTTCGTTACTTTCACGGCGGCCATCCGCTGCCCAATCGTGAATCGCTGGCCGCAGGCAGGACCATCCTGCGCCATGTCGGTCACGGTTCCTCCGACAATCTTGTAATTTTCCTGATCAGCGGCGGCGGCTCGGCGTGCGTGGAATATCCTATCGACCAGGACATCTCGCTCGACGACATCGTCAAAACCTACGAGGTACTGGTTCATTCCGGGGCGCCCATCGCTGAGATCAATACCATTCGCAAGCACCTGTCCGCGATCAAGGGCGGGCGGCTGGCGCAGGCTGCGGCGCCCGCGCAGCAGGTCTCGATCCTGGTTTCCGACGTGCCCGACAAGGCGCTCGACTCGCTCTCCTCGGGACTGACCATGCCCGATTCCACCACCGTCGAAGACTGCTATCGGATTGCTGAGCGTCATGCCATGGTGGATGAATTTCCTCCCCAGGTGCGCGAGCTGTTTACCAAACGAATGCTGGAAGAGACTCCAAAGTCGGACGACCCCGCCTTCGTGAGCGCGCGCTGGTGGCCGGTCCTCTCCAACAGTTCCGTCCTCCAGACGGCGGCGGCGAAGGCAGCCGCGCACGGCTTCGCGGTCGAGGTGGATAATTCCTGCGACGACTGGGATTACGCCAAGGCCGCCGATCACCTGCTCAACCGGCTGCGCAAACTTCGCAAGGGTGTGTCGCGGGCGTGCATCATTTCCGGCGGGGAAGTAACGGTCAAGGTCAAAGCCAAGCACGGCAGCGGCGGACGCAATTCACACTTTGGCCTTTATTGCGCCGAGAAAATTGCGGGCGAAAACATTACCGTGCTCAGCGCCGGCACCGACGGCATTGACGGCAACAGCGCTGCCGCCGGAGCGGTTGCTGATGGAACCACCCTCGCGCGCGCCGAAGCGATGGGATTGAGCGCGCCCGCGGCGCTCGCCGCTTTCGACGCGTTCCCTTTTTTCGATCGCCTGGGAGACGCCATTGTCACCGGGCCGACCGGGAACAACCTTCGCGATCTCCGCGTCCTGATGGCGTGGTGAAGAAGGGCCGGCAGGCCAGGCTCGCAGCTCCTGCTCCGCGGCTCCCGTTTCTAATCCAGCCGCACACCCCGGTGCGAATTCCACGCAATGCTGGGAAAGGTTTCAGGAAAAGGCGTCGGTTGTTCCTCGGGTGCCTGGGCTTGGGTCGAAGGATGGCAGAAGCAGGGATGATCGTGGTTGTACTCGGTATGACAGTACGGGCACAGCATGGTTCCGCTCCGCCGCCGCGAATGTGGAAACCTGCAGCGGCTCCTATCCGCGGATTGTGGGCGTGGTATCTGGAAAAGGGAAACTCATAATTCCGATGCCCACCATAAGTAGAACCAGTAGTTCATAACTGGTAACTATCAAGCAGGAATTCATCGCAAACGCAAAATTATCCTGAAAACAAGCGCGGATGGCTATTGACTAAGCACTAAATAGTCCTGACTCACTCAAACACCTGCGTCACACCCTCTTGTAACACCAGCACCTTTTCTTCGATTCCGTGCTTCTTCGCTTCGGAGGCGAGGAAGTGCAGCGGCTCGTCCATGGGTTCGTGTGACAAGCGGAAAGTGCCGTAGTGCATCGGCACCATGTAGCGCGCCCGCAAATCCAGGAACGCGCGCACCGCATCCGCCGGCGAGGTGTGCACGTTGCGGAACGACGGAGGATCGTAGGCGCCGATCGGCAGCATGGCCACGTCGGGCCGCAGGCGCTCGCCGATTTCGCGAAATCCCTCAAAGTAGGCGGTGTCCCCGGCATGGTACAGGGATTCGCGCCGCGAGCGGATCACGTAACCTCCGAAGCCGCGGTGCATGTCGCGCACGATACGCGCTCCCCAGTGGCGCGATGGCGTGTGCACGATGCTGACGCCATCGTGCTCGTATTCGCTCCACAAGTCGAGCTCGATGATCTCGCGGAAACCGAGATCGGAAACCAGGTCGGCCACATTGCGCGGAATCACGATGGCGGGCGCGGGCCTGTGCAGCCGTTGCGTGTGGCGGACCAGCGCTCGCAGCGATGCCCGATGCAGGTGGTCAAAGTGTGCGTGGGTTACCAGCACCAGGTCCAGCGCCGGCAGATCCCGGATCATCAGCCCGGGACGCCGCAGTCGCTTGAGCACGAACAGCCAGCGGGCGAAGTTCGGATCGATGATGAGGTTGCGGCCGGCAATCTGCACGAAAAAACTGGAGTGTCCAATAAACGTGAGCCCGAGCTGCCCGTTGCGGGCCAGAACCGGTTTTCGCACCTGTCCGGTGCGCCGCGTTAGCGCGGAGTGGCGCACCAGTTTGCTGAACTGCCGGGCCCGCCGTCGGAGTGTGACATTGATCATTTGCCTATTAGACGCGCAACCAGGCGATGATGATTCTGACCCGACGGGCGATGTTTAAGCGCGGCCGGGGCGCTCCGTCGCTCACAAGGGTCGCTCGCAACGCGCGACTTTGTATAATCACTTGCGGTTCTTTTTCGAGACAGTGAGGCAGACATGCGGGTTGCTTTTTTGGGATTGGGAATCATGGGTCGCCCGATGGCGGCGAACCTGGTCAAGGCAGGACATGAGGTCGCGGTATGGAACCGGTCCGCCGGCAAGCACGTGGATGGGGCGCGGGTAGCGGTCAGCCCGGCCGATGCCGCGCGCGGTGCTGAAGTGGTGTGGATGTGCGTCGCCGACACCGCCGCGGTCGAGCGCCTGTTGTTCGCCAGCGATGGCGTCGACAGCGTTCTGGAGCCGGGCATGATCATTGCCGATTCCAGCACCATTGCGCCTTCGGCCACGCGCAAGTTTGCCGAGCGCGCGCGCGCCAAGGGCGCCGATTTCGTGGATGCTCCCATCACCGGTTCCAAGGTCGGCGCCGAGACCGGGCAGCTGATTTTTATCGTCGGCGGCGAAGATGCCACCGTCGCCCGCCTCGAACCTCTGTTCAGCGTCATGGGGAAAAAAGTCATCCACATGGGCCCGACCGGCAGCGGCGAATCGGCCAAGCTCGGCGGCAACCTGATGATCGCTCTCATGTTCGAAGGCTTCGCCGAAGCTCTCACCCTCACCAGCAAGCTTGGTGTGCCGCGCGAGCGCTTCATGGAACTGGTGAATGCGTCCATGATCCGTTCCGGCGTCTCCGACTACAAGGCGCCCTTCGTCCTGCGCCGCGACTTTTCCCCCAACTTTCCTCTCCGCCTCATGCATAAGGACATTCATCTCATGCTTGACGCCGCGCGCGAAGCGCGTGTGAAATTGCCCGGCTTGGAGACGGTGGAAGAGATTTACGAAATTGCCACCGAGGAAGGCCAGGCCGACCTGGACTACGCGGCGACATTGGCATTATTGGAAAAGTGGGCCGGGTTCGATCGCCAAACCACCACGGCGTGACGTAAAGGCCCTTCCAAATTCACCAGTTTCACGGAGGCAGGCGTGAAACGGCCCTCGCTGGGCGCGCTGCTGTTTGGCCTGGCTCCTTTCCTCGGCGTTTGTTTCTCCGTTTCTCTCTGGGATCGGCTGGAACCCATGGTCCTGGGGATTCCATTCAACATGTTCTGGCTGATCTCCTGGGTGGCGCTGACCCCGCTGTGCTTGTGGGGTGCGTACCGGCTGGAGAGGCGTCGCGGAAACACCCGCGACCAGGGCACGCTGCCATGAGCCCGAGCGCGGTGGCCCTGACACTGATCTTCGGCATCGTGGCCCTGGGCTCGGGGATTGGCTTCTACGCCGGGGCGCGCTACAAGATGGACCTGGAACAATGGACGGTCGCCGGCCGCGGCTTCGGCTTGCTGCTGGTCTGGCTGCTGATGGCGGGCGAAATCTACACCACCTTTGCCTTCTTGGGCGCCAGCGGCTGGGCCTATGCCCGTGGTGGACCGACACTCTACATCCTCGGCTACCTTACCCTGGCTTACGTCGTCTCGTTCTTCATCCTGCCACAGATTTGGGAGGTAGGCCGGCGGCACTCGCTGCAGACGGAAGCGGATTTCTTTCGCCAACGGTACGGCAGCACCCACCTGGCCGCGTTCGTCTCCCTGGTGGGCGTCGTGTTCATGGTCCCTTATCTGCAACTGCAATTAACGGGTTTGGGAATCATCGTGGAGGTGGCCAGCTTCGAGGGGATCAGCCGCACTCCGGCGATGCTGATTGCCTTCGCCCTGGTGGCGGCATTCGTATTCACCAGCGGCATCCGCGCCGTGGCCTGGGTCAGCGTCTTGAAGGATATCCTGCTGCTCGCGGCGGCATTCACCGTCGGCATCGGCGTGCCCTATCACTACTTCGGCGGCATCGGCCCCATGTTCGCGGCTTTGATCAAGGCCAAGCCGCACCACCTCACCATGCCGGGTTCGACATTGAACCTGGGTCACTCCTGGTACATCTCGACCGTGTTGCTTACCTCGTTTGGTTTTTATATGTGGCCGCACGCGTTCGGCAGCGCCTATACCGCCAAGAGCGGCAACACGCTGCGCCGCAATGCCGTGGTGATGTCGCTCTACGGCATCACGCTGCCGCTGATTTTTTTCGCCGGCTATGCCGCAATCCTGGTGGTGCCCGGCTTGAAGAACGGCGACCTCTCGCTGCTCACCGTGGTCCGGCAAACTTTTCCCGCATGGTTCCTGGGACTGATCGGCGGTGCGGGCGCGCTCACCGCAATGGTCCCCGCGGCCATCCAGATCCTGACCGCGTCCACCTTGTTTGCCAAGAACTTATATCGTCCTGTCTTTGCGCCCGACACCAGCGACGCGCAGGTTGCCCGGTTGGCGAAGATCATGGTGCTGGTGATTACCGCGATCGCGCTCTATTTCGCAATTTACAGCTCAACCACACTGGTCTCGCTGCTGTTGTTGGGCTATGCCGGGGTCACGCAGTTTTTTCCCGGCGTGGTGCTGGGGCTGTATTCGCGGAGAGTGACCGCGGCAGGCGTGTTCGCCGGTCTGATCGTTGGTGTAGGAACGGTGGCGGCCTTGATGCTCAGCAAGCACGACCCGTTTCATGGGCTGAACGCCGGGTTTTGCGCCCTGTGTCTGAACTTCGCCGTTTCCGCGGCCGTAAGCCTGCTCTCGCCGGCGCCGGAGGGCAGGTCTTCTGAGCAGTTCTGAATACTGAAAGAAGCAGGACCGCCTACGACCAGGGCTCGTAACCCAGAATGCTCAGAACCGCGAGGCGGAGGCGCACGATGCCAGTTCACGCAGCACGTCGAAGATCTCCACTTCGTACTGCGAATCGGCGAGCGACTCCAGCGGCACGGAAGCCGAAAAGTGGGGCGAACTGCGGCGGAAATTCACGTTGAGAAAATCGCAATCTCGGGATGCGACCAGCGCCGTCATCATGGTCGTGATCTCCCGCTGCCAGTCATTGCGCGTGGTCAGCACGAACGGCTCGCAGTGCTCCACTGCAACTCGTCCGCGGCTCCTGGGGAAGTGACGCGTGCGGCCGCACCAGCGGTGGTTGTAAACCTGCAGATTAAAGGCGGGCGGGCACTCCAGGTCGGCCTCGAAGGTCAGCGTTTCTTTCCGCCTGCGAAAGCGCGCCCATAGCCAGTTCAGGGGCAGCTCTCGAGGATGAAGGTCCACCAGCACCGATGCGTGCTGGAACAACGCGCTCAATACCCGCAGGCGCACCGAAAAGCGCGACGCGCCCGCCCAGCGCACGCCGATGATCTGGGCGTGCCCCGCAAAAGCGTTCTTGATCCTTTGCAGGACCTCGATGGACTTGCGGCGATTGTGCCGCCGGAACCACAGGTACCACCCGAGCACCAGCACCATCCCGGCGATGACGGCAACAACAGTCGAGCCCACCATAACCCCTGCCATATAAAGATGCGTTGCCCCCCGACCGCAGATGTCACCGGCGGAGGGTTCGACACTTTTCCTGCCGTTGGCACAACTACGATGCTCGGGATTCGATGGAGAGGCTTGCCGGCCCAGCTACAAGCCTTTGTACGCGCCACCGTCCACCAGAATCGTCTGGCCGGTGATGAACGACGCGCGTTCCGAAGCCAGCCACACGATGGTTTCGGCAACTTCTTCAGGTCGCGCAATTCTCCCCAGCGGAGAACTTGCGGCCCAGCCCTGATAAATACTTTCTTCGGAAACGCCCCTTGCCGCCGCCTGCGCCTTTGCCAGTTGTTTTAGTCGCTCGGTGGCGGTATACCCCGGCCCGACGTTGTTGACCAGGATCCCGTCCTTTCCGAACTCATTCGCCAGGCTCTTCACCAGTCCGGCCACCCCGGTGCGCACCGCGTTGGAAAGCACGAGGTGTTCTACCGGTTGCTTGACGGTGAGCGAGGTGATGGTAATCAGCCGCCCCCATTTTTTCTTCTGCATGTGCGGGATCACGGCGCGAGCGAAATAAACCACGCTGAGCAGGTTCATCTCGACCGCGCTGTGCCAGTCTTCATCGCTGGTATCCAGAAAAGTTTTTGCGGGCGGGCCTCCCGCGTTGGTGACACAGACGTCCACTCCTCCGTACCGCTCCACGACACCGGCGACAAATTGGCGCACCGCTCCGGCATCGGCGACATCCAACCCTTCGCAATGTACCGGCACACGATGCTTGCCGGCAATCGAGGCCGCAGCCAGGCGCAAGCTTTGCGTGCTGCGCGCGCAAATTGCCAGCCGGCAGCCTTCGGCGGCGAACGCTTCTGCCGTCGCCCGACCCATCCCCTGGGCGGAAGCGGCAACAATCACCACCCGATCTTTCAGACCTGTTTCCATGAATTTGAAATTTGAAACTCGAGAATTTGAAACGTGGCGAGCGGTCCGGAAAGACTTCAAATTCTCAAATTTCCAATTTCAAATTACTAGATTACTAAATTACCCTGCCGTCTTCCCGGGCCCGGTCTGCACCAGGAACATCCCGCCCGGACCCCCGGGTTGAATGTGGTTCTTCTCGAAGCACTCCTTGATCCGGCGGCGAAGTTCCCGCGTCACCGCGTACTGCGCGCCCGGGCGCGTTTTTACCAGCATTACGTAATCCACTTCGTTGCCGCTGACGCGCTCGATGCCCGGCACCTGCGGGTCGGAAACGAGCAGGGAGGCGATGTTTTCGTCCGCCCGGATTTCCTGCCCGACTTCCTTCAGCACGCTGATCACCTTGTCGCTGCTCTCGTTGTAGGCGACCGACACGTGCAGCGCCACCTGCGCCCAGTCGCGCGTCAGATTGGAGACAATATCGATCTTACTGTTGGGAACCGTGGAGAGCGCGCCTTGGTCGTCGCGCAACAAAGTGGCGCGCAAGGTCATGCGCTCGACCACGCCGGTGATGCCGCCTACGCGCACCGTGTCCCCAACCTCGTACTGGTTTTCCATCAGGATGAAGAAGCCATTGATCACGTCGTGTACCAGGGTTTGCGCGCCAAACCCGATGGCCAGCCCCGCTATCCCCGCGCTCGCCAGCAACGGTCCCATGTTGATCCCCAGCACCGGCAGGACCTGCAGCAGGGCCAGGAACACGAGCACGAACGTGCCCGCGCTGTACACCACTCCACTCAATGTCCGAAGTTGCTGCGCGCGAAAGCCGCTGGGCAATTCCTTGGATTCGCCGAACGCTCGCAGGCGGCGCGTCACCGCTTTGAGCAGGCGGACCAGGACGAACGTTACCACCACGATGAAGAGGATTTTGGGAAGGTCCACGCGCACGAAATTCAGCGCGTCGGCGCGCCAGTGCTCCCAGACCTGCCCGGCAGTCTGTATGGAAGGCTCAGACATCGTATAAGTGCGCGATTATAGCAGCGCCAAGCACGGCTCTTTTATAATCAGCGCACTCCATGCTCATGAGGTCATCGTGAGGCTAGCTATCCTCGTATCATTTCTCGTGGTGTTGTTTTGTTTGTGCGTTCTTCCTCGAACCCATGGCGACCTCGCCGGCCCTGGGGACAACCGCAGCGTCGATCCCCAGTTCGGGCGGCAGCGCATTGAGGATGAGCAACGGATGGAGCGCGAGCGCTTGAAAGAACGCAACAAGCAGCGGCAGGCGAAGCTCAAGCGCGATACCGATAAGTTGTTAGCGGTTGCCACCGAGTTAAAAGAGTACGTGGACAAAACGAACGAGAATGTTCTCTCCGTCGACGTTGTGCGCAAGGCCGACGAGATCGAAAAACTTGCCCACTCGATCAAGGAAAAAATGAAGGACCAGTAGATGTGACGCCCGGCCGGCGTGCTCATTCCCCAGAAAATCCGGCGTCCAAGGTCTGGCTTTGCGCTCTTGGTGAAGTTCAGTTGAGGTTGGACGAGGGCTGGATGTCGTACTGCCGGATCTTGTACAGCAACGCCTTGTAACTGATTTTCAGCAGCGCCGCTGCTTTCTTCCGGTTCCAGTTAGTTTCCGTCAGCGCGCGGCTGATCGCTTCCATTTCCGCTTCATCTTTGACGCTGCGCACCAGGCCCTTCAGCCCACTGCCGCCGGCGTTGCCTCCAACTCCCGCTCCGGAGGCGGCCGCCAGCACTTTTTCAGCGTGCGGTGTCAATTCAGCGATCGCCAGTTCCTCGTCGCCGAGCACCATGTAGCGCTTGATGAAATTTCCCAGCTCGCGCAGGTTTCCTGGCCAGCCGTACCGCTCGCAGGCCTGGATCAGCGACGGAGTCAGCGGCAGCGCCGGGCGCGCAAAGCGCTCCGCTACCTGGCCCATGAAGTGCTTCAGCAGCAGCGCAATTTCTTCTCTGCGGTCGCGCAGCGGCGGAAGGTTGATGGTGAAACCGTTGAGTCGGTAATAAAGGTCCTCGCGCAGTTTCTTCTCCGCGATCGCTTCCTGGATGTTGATGTTGGTCGCCGCCAGCACGCGCACATCCACCTTCTGCACGGTGCGGCTGCCCAGTCGGGAAAACGTCTGGTCCTGCAGCACGTGCAGCAGCTTGGCCTGCAACGGAGCCGGCATCTCGCCGATTTCATCCAGCATGATCGTGCCTTTGTTGCAGAGCTCGAATTTTCCCGGCTTGGCGTGCGTGGCTCCGGTGAACGCGCCGGGCTCGTAGCCGAACAGCTCGCTTTCCAGCAGGTCGGCGGGTACGGCGGCGCAGTTCACTTTCAGGAACGTGCGGTGCGATCGCGGCGAATACTTGTGAATCATCTTGGCGATCACTTCCTTGCCGACACCGCTCTCCCCCAGGATCAGCACCGGGATGTCTACGTTCGCCACCAGCTTGGCCTGCGAGCGGATCTGCCGCATGGCCGGGCTGCCGCACACGAAGAACACGTCGTCGCCCAGGTCTTCGATCTCGCCCTGCGGCGCGGTTACCGTCGCTTTTCCGCCGATACATTGCTGGATCACTGCTTCCAGATCGTTTTTCTGGAAGGGCTTGGTCAAATAATCCTGCGCGCCCAGCCGGATCGCCTGCACCACTTTGCGGGTGTCGCTGACGCAGGACAGCATGATGACTTTCAGCTGCGGACAACGTTCGCGCATCTGCTCCAGCGTTTGCAGCCCGTCCATGCCGCCGGGCATGAGCACGTCGAGCAATACCACGTCCGGCGTCGCTTGCTTTAGCTTCTCCAGCGCCACTTCACCGCTGGCGGCGGTGTCCACGTTGTAGGATTCGACCTCGAGCAGCGTCTGCAAGTAGCGCAGCATGCTCGGTTCGTCGTCAACGACAAGGATCTTCGGCGAGTTTCCAGTCACTTCCGCGATCTGCCTTTCGGTTCGTTGAATGGATGATTGATTATCCGGCTATCCGTGCTTTAGCGGAAGCAGGAAAGAGAATTTACTTCCGCAACTGGGTTCGCTTTCCACCCAGATTTTCCCGCCGTGGGCCTGCACCAGCCGCCGCGCGATGCCGAGGCCCAGTCCCATTCCACCGCTATTCAGTTCCCGGTTGTTCGGGATCTGGAAAAAGTCTCCAAAAATTTCCTGGTGGTACTCAGGCGGTATCCCCGGGCCGGTGTCGGCCACGCTGACCCGCACCGCGTTCGGCGCTCCCACTGCATGCTTGCGTCGTTCCCGCGCCTGCGGCCGAACTTCCAGTACACGCCGTTCCCACAATTGAGGCTCCGCGTTCAGCCACACCGTCCCCCCCTGCGGCGTAAACTTCAACGCGTTCTCCAGCAGGTTGGATACGACGCGCTGGATGCGGTCGTAGTCGAAGGCAAATGGCTGCAGATGTTCGCTCGCCAGGTAGTAAAAAGCGATCCCTTTGGATTGAAAGCGGGGCATCCAGAAGCCACAGATTTCCGTGAGGCAGCCGTGCAGATCGCGCGGCTCATCCAGTTGCAGATTCAAATTGCCGGTCTGCAGCGCGCTGAAGGTGAGGAAGTCGGTGATCAGGCGGTGCAGACGCTGGCTGCTGGAATGCATGTCCTCAAGGCAGCGGTTTTGAAGCTCTGTCAGAGGGCCGAGCTTGCCGCTCATCATCAGTTCGATGTATCCGGAAACCACCGCCAGCGGCGTGCGCAAATCGTGCGCCGCCGTGGCCAGCGCTTGCGCGCAACGCTGGTAATCGATCTCCAGTTGTTGATAGGCCCGGAGCAGATCGTCTTGCACGACTTCGTTCTTCTTCCCGTCGGCGGCGGCAAGAAATGCCTTTTCGATGGCCCGCCTTGTCGATGCGGCTGCAGCCGCGTTCTCGGAGTGTTCAGGCATGGCAATTCTCAGGTCGGCACTCTGAGGGGAGAAAGCGACGCAGGTAGCCTACTCGGGTGTCTCGATGATAGGAGAGCCGCAGGATGAAGTCAAGGAAGTGGTGCAAGTAATTTCCTCGATAGTCGCAAAAGGTTGCTGCATTTGCTGGGCGGATGCCGCCGAATTTTATTGTAAACATTGCCCACGACCACGCGTAAATACTGAGCTGATAATCGCTTAGCGTAGTTTTCCACGTTAGATTCGTGGTCTAAGGTGTTTGGCACATCATGTGCCCCCAGATGCACGGGAAAACGCTTAATGCAGAAGCCACCCTCCGAGCGACGGAAGCATCAGCGTTTGCCATTATCGATCCCCGTTTTTGTCCGCGGCGTCGATCAGGATGGCAAAGAGTTTCTGGAATTTGCTACCGCTCTCAACATCAGCGCCGGAGGTATTTTGTTGGCAACCAGGCGCAGTTTGCCGCGTTCCGCCAATCTGTCCCTGGAAATTCCTGTAGCTCCTCTTCCCCCCAATACCGTCTCCCCCCAATCAGTACGTAGCCTTAAAGCCAAGCTGGTTCGTATTACCCATGGCGAGCGCTGCCATCTGCTTGGCCTCAAGTTTCATCGCCCCCTGCATGAAACAGCAAAAGGGAAAATTGCTTCCGCATAGGAAAGTAATTTCCCATATTTCATGTCCTCCCCTGCGGCTCAAGAATTCGAATATCGTGTAAGTTGCTGAAAATACATTAGCCTTTAGTTTCTCGGCCAAGAGCCAGGGCATACTATGCCCCACTAAGGTGGGTGCAAACTTTGGCAAATAGAGTGCAATATACGTGAGTAGCCACAGATTTCAGGAGAGGTCTTCACGATGGCAGTAGCTGGAGCCACTTTTTCAACCGATCGCTCGTCGCCGGTGCCTCCGGATTCGGTCCTGTTTGGCAGTACCCGCGCCATGCAGGCGGTACGCGAACGCGTACAAAAAATCGCCAGCGCCAACCTCCCCGTCCTCATTCAAGGGGAGAGCGGCACCGGCAAGGACATCATCGCGCGTATCATCCACAACCTGTCCGCCTGGTGCAATGGCCCCTGGGTGAAAGTGAACTGTCCTGCTATCCCCGGCACCTTGCTGGAGAGCGAACTGTTCGGCTACGAAAAGGGAGCATTCACCGGAGCTTATGGCTCCAAGCCGGGGCGCGTCGAACTCGCCAACCGCGGCACTCTGTTCTTGGACGAAATCTCCGAACTCGACTACAGCCTGCAATCCAAGCTGCTCCAGTTGCTGCAGGACGGACAGTTTTGCAGCATCGGCGCGCAAGAGGACAAGAAGGTTGAAGTCCGCGTCGTCTGCGCAACCAACCGGGTTCTGGAGAACGAAGTGGAAGCCGGGCGCTTCCGCCAGGACCTCTTCTATCGCATCAACGTCGTCAACATTCAAATGCCGCCGTTGCGCGAGCGCGCCGTCGACATCCCCGTGCTGGTGCATTACTTTCTCGAACTCTACAACGAAAAATACAACTCCCGTGCCCGTACGCCTTCGTCGCAGCTGCTTACCCAGCTCCAGCACTACCACTGGCCGGGTAATATCCGCGAGCTGGAGAACCTGATGCGCCGTTACTCCATCCTCGGTACCGAGGAGGCGATCACCTCCGAATTATTGCCGCGCAAGCAAGAGATGTTCGACGACGATTTCCCCGTCGACGGACCGATCTCGCTGAAAAAGGTCACGCGCCAGGCGGTGTTGGAGCTGGAACGTAAGATCATCTTCAAAGTCCTGCAGGCGAACCATTGGAACCGTAAGCGTGCCGCCCGGGCCTTGAACATTAGTTATCGCGCCCTGCTCTACAAGATCCGCGATGTCGGACTACCGGCCATCCGCGGACGTAGCCGCGTCGAAATAACGCCGCCTGCGCCGCCCGAAGTCTAAACCGCCTCCGTCTCTCTGTTTGCGCCGCTGCCTTCGTCCATCGAAGGCAGCTTTTTTTTGCGTGCGTTGCCTGTGATCCTCCTGCTTGCTGAGCTCCCGCTTCGGAGATAGCATTCCCCTGAAAATCAGCTCGTCCCCCGATCCTCTGTTGCAGGACAGGTCGAGGGTTTTCCTGATTCCGGGAGGGTCTCATGAAGAATCTCCGTTTTCCGGCATTGACGCTCGTCCTTGCGCTGCTGGCGCCGCTTGCCGTGGCACAATCCAAAATCGTGATTGCGGCCGGCACGCCCGAAGACCTGGAGTTGCAGCGCATCTCCAACGAGGCGGACGCGCAGAAGCGTACGGCCATGCTGCAGGAATTCGTGCAAAAGTTTGCCTCCAATCCCGCCGCCGCCGCGTTTGGCAATTGGCAATTGTCCCAGCAGTATGGCGCCGCCAACGATCCTCAGAAGGCCCTGGAATACGGCGACAAGGCGCTGGCCGCCATGCCGGATGCGGTCGAAATCCTGGTCTCGCAGACCGACTTCGCGCAGCAGCTCAAGGATTCCACCAAGGTCGTGGACTATGCCGTGCGTGGCGCCACCATCATCGACAGTGTCGGCAAGCCGCCCAAACCGGCCGACATGCCGGAGCAGGCTTACGCTTCGCAGATTGCCGATCAAAAGGAGGCTCTCAAGCCGAGCTACCAGTACATGGAAGTTGCCGCCTACAACGCCATCACCGGCGAGAAGGTCGCGCGCACCCGCATGCCGGAAATCGAGAAATTTCTTGCCGCGTTTCCCGCATCGCAATTCGGTGAGTCAATGGCGACGCTGGCGATTGTGACCTTCCAGGAGATGAAGGATTCCGCCGGCCTGGCCGCCTTCGGCGATAAAATGCTGGCGCAGAAACCCAAAGACATGAGGCTGCTCACCGTACTCGCCAGCGCCTACGCCAGCGATCCGGCGCACATGGCTCAAGCGGGCAGTTATGCACGGCGCGCTATCGAATTGCAGAAGACTGCCGCCTCCGCCACCCCCGATGACCGCAAGCTGGCCGGGGTGGCGCATTCTGTGCTGGGCCGCACCTTGTTGCAGGAAGGGAAATTCCCGGCCGCCGCCACCGAGTTGAAAACCGCGACCACGCTGTTGCGGGATTCTCCCGACGATCTTGCCGGCGCCTGGTATTTTCTCGGCTTCACCTACGCCAAGATGGAACGCGCCTCCGACGCCATCGGCGCCCTCACGCAAGCCGGCAACATCAGGGGGCCATATCAGCAACCGTCGCAGGATTTGCTGGCGAAAATCAAGGCCGCGCGCGCAAAGCAATAGCCCGAGGTTCAGCGCAAGGTCAACATCATTCGCTCGGCGGTCACTACTTTTGCCTCGGGACCCATCAACTCCCTCAACTCGCGCTGGTAGCGCAGCGCGTCATCGTGTTTTCCGGTGGCTTCGGCGGCCCGCGCTGCCCCGCGCACGCCACGAAACCGGTGCGGCGCGACCTTGAGGTCGGCTTCGTATTCCTGGAACGCCTGCCCCGGATTCCCCGCTTCCATCAGCAGGTCGGCCAGCAGTTCGCGCGCCGGCAGCACCGGCCCCGGCGTGACCGGATGTTTATCGGTCGAGTCTTCCAGTTCGGCGGCGGAGCGCATGAGCGGCACGGCAACCCCATCATCTTTCTCCGCGTGAGCCAGCCACGCTGCCGCCTCGCGCCGTTGCACCTCCACCTGCACCGACCAGTCGTACCCGCGCTTGTTCGCCGCCAATTGATCGCGAATCGCCTCCAGTTGCTTGATTTCAGCGCGCGCGACATCGAGTTGCCCGGCGTGAACCGCGCCCATCGCTCGGGCCCAGTGCGTGATGGCTTGCGTTTCCGGGGTGCCCGACGGGACCGGCTGCAACGACAAAGCCGTCTTCCAGTCGCCGCGTTCCACCGCATAGCGCGCCGGTATCGCCGCCTCGGCATAGAAAGAAACCAGGGTCGGCTGCACCGCCTTGATCTCCCCCAGTTCTTTCAGCACGCCCTCCGCCTGGCGATCGTGGCCTTGTTGCAGGTAGGCGTAGATCAGATAGTCCATGGCGTGCAGTTGCTGGTCCCAGCTCGACGCCATGTGGTTTCTTTGTTGGAAATCTTTTGCCGCTTTTTCCGAGGCCAGGTTGGAAGCGATGGAGTCGTTCCACAGCCCCAGCCGCGTGAAGATGTGGGAAGGCATATGCAGCGCGTGCGGAACGGAGGGCGCGATGCGGGCGTAACTGCGCGCCGCCAGGAGCGCGTCCTTGGCCAGCGCCGGATTGTCGAAGCTGTGGATGATGTAGTGCGCCGCGCCGGGATGGTCCGGCTGCTCGGCAAAGACCTTTTCCAGGATCGCTCCCGCCTCGTGCTGGTCCCGGAACGTCTTGTCGGTGGGAGAGGCGGTGGCCAGCAGCGACAGCGCGTAAAACGCCGCCACCTCATTGTCCTTCGGGAACAAACGGTGCAGCCCCTCCATCGCGACACGGTACGTCATGGCGCGCGCGCGGTGGTCAATCTTGTCGTAATCGGTGTAGAAGGCATGCAACGCGTCGATGTAGCCTCTTTCGCGTCCGGTGGGAACCTCCAGTGCGGCAGCCTTCTTGATTGCCGCCGCCCCATTTTGCAGCGCTGTGGCGTCAGGCAAGTACCACAGCGGACGCCACCACGTCATCGCCTGGCCCCAATAGGCCATGGCGCACTTCGGATCTTGCGTGGCAATGGCCGTGAACTCGGCGAGCGCTTCTTCGTAGGCGAAGGAGTGCAGCAGCGCGACCGCATGCGGAAACGCTCGTCGCGCCGGAGCGGTACAGCTCACGTCAAAAAATACAGTCCCCACCTTGTCCATGCCGAGGTGATGCCCGGCATGCGGATCGTCGCCAGCATGCGGATCATCGGCGAACGCTGAAGTTGACAGGAGAAAGCAGACAGAAATGAGGAGGCCCACAAGACCTTTGCGCATACGCCATCCTCCACCCAAGTACCCGAACTCTAGCGGGTTGGATGCGGGTCAGTCAATTTGGGACTAACGTTTTATCAGCTCCTCGGAGAGTTGGTGGGCTTTGAAGGCGAGGCGGTAGGCAAGGTCGTTGTCGCCTTCCTTGCTCGCCTGGCGGGACTGTTGCATGTAGCTGCGGATGGTCTGCACCATCGATTGTTCGCCCGAACTGAGCGCCCGGGTAAGGTTCTTCAGGTTGTAATCGGTGGTTTCCAGCAGCTGGTTGGTGTTCAGCTTCTGGTGGATCGCCTGATCGTTGGTCATGGCGGGCGAAAGCCCTGGCGTGGCCGGTTGCGTGCTGCCGTCAGAAACCACGGTTTTCGGCTTGTTTTCCGCGGTTTTCTCCGGCGGTTTTTCCGGCGACGGCGCGGGAACCGGCGGTTTCGGCTTGGCGTGGGCGCGCTTGGGCTTCGGCTTCGGCGCTGGAGGTGGCGGCGCGGTGGTGGTTTCCGGCTGTGCCTCCGGCTCTGGACGATTGGGCTCGGCGGCGACGGGAGGCGGCGTCGGCGCCGTCTCCGGCTGGGGCTGCGTGATCGTGGGCGCCTGCGCTTGCGGCGGCGGCACCGCGGGCTTCTTCTTCTTGCATCCCCCCAGGACGAGGACCGACGCAAGCAGAACACCGGCGAACGTGGCGCGCGCGATTCGCATTGTGTTGTTCTAAATCCCTCGATGCTCCGGACGCAAGTTCATCACGACGCGGTGACTTGTTGCGCGTCGGCCCCCATCCCCGAAGACGCTGAGCGGGCGTGCTCGGCGGCCGGAAAGCGGAGATGGAAAGTTGTTCCTTGTCCGGGTTGCGACTCGAATTCCATGGACCCGTTATGCAATTGCATGACGCGGTAGCTCATGGCCAGTCCGATGCCGCTGCCCGTTTTCTTGGTCGTGAAATACAGATTGAAAATTTTGTCCCTGATCTCGGGCGGAATTCCCGGCCCTTGGTCGCGGACCTCCACCTCGATCAGGTGGTCATCGCGCCGCGCCACCAGTTGCAGCGCGCCGCCGCCCGGCATCGCCTGGATGCCGTTGAGCGCGATATTGAGCACCGCCTGCTTGACCAGGTCGGCATCCGCCTTGATGGTAAGCGGGTCCGGCGGCAGGTCGCACCTCACGGTGACGCCCTGGCGCGAGGCCTCCGGCGCCGCCAGCACGGAAACGTCTTCGACGATGCGGCGCAGGTCGGCGTCGCTGAGCCGCAGTTCCACCGGCTTGGTGAAATCGACCAGCGTTTGCACCACCCGGTCCAGACGCTGAATCTCGCTGCTGATTACGTCCATGTGGCGCCTGGATTCCGGGTCGATCTGCTTGATCTTCTCCCGCAGCACCTCCAGGTGCACCATGATGGCATTGATCGGATTGCGCACTTCATGCGCCACCCCGGAGGTGAGCCTGCCGATGGCCGCCAGCCGCCGCGAGAGTTCGATCTCATCCTCGATCCGGCGCACTGACTCGGCATCGCGCATGGTCAGCAGCGCTCCGATTTTTTGTCCGCCTTCTTCGATGAAATCCAGCGAGACCTGCACCCGGCCCCCATTGTCCCCGGCCAGTTCGCGCTGGGTGAGGGAGCGGTGCTGTTCGAAGGCCTCCAGAACGGCGCGGCCCAGCCGCGTGTCGCGGGTGAAAATGTTGGAGACGTGGCAGCCCAGCATGTTGCTGCGCTTCTGGCCGACAAACTGTTCGGCTGAAGCGCTCACCAGCACCGCGCGCGCGTCCTGCGTGAACAGCATCAGGCCGTCTTGCAGGTTGCCCATGATCTGGTCGAGGTTCTCTTTCAACGCCGAGAAGACCTCTTTCACATCGCGCATCTGCTGGCCCAGGCGGTCGATTTTGGTGGTGACAACGCCGTATTCGTCATGGCGCGCCGGGCGCAGGGCGGGCGCCGGCTCGATTTCCCCCGCCGTCATTCGGTCCAGTCGCCGTGCGATCGCCTCCAGCGGCCGCAACGCGAAGTTGGAGAGCGCCGCCGCCAGCAGCATCGAAACCAGGATCGAGAGCGCGGTAAATTCCAGCGCATGCGTGACCTGCGGCTGCAATTCGCTTTTAAGAAAGACAGTGGAGAGCCCGACGCGGATTTGTCCAAACGGTTTTCCCGCGCGGCTGAGCGGCAACCGTACCTCGTAAACCTCGGGCTTGCCGAAGACCACTCGCATTTGCTGACGGAAGCCGCCTTTCACCACCGTGGAGAAATCGGGTCGCACCGAAACCGGCTTGCCCTGCGCGTCGGAGTCGGTGTGCAGCAGCGCCCGCCCGGTGGCGTCGATGATGGCGGCGTCGTAAATCGTCGGCGAGTAGCCAACAATCGATTGCAGCAGGGAATTAAGGCCGGGATCGGTCTGCAGGCTGTCTTCGATGGCAGCTTCCACGGCCGCCGGGTCGTCGGCATCGACGCGCGAGTTGGTCAGGTCCAGTTCCAGCGCCTCGCGCGCCCCGTGGTAGATCTGGTGCGCGGTGAAGTCGGCGCTCTGGTACGCCTCCGTCACCCTCTGCCGCAGCAATTGCGCGACGTAGATATAGGAAAGCGTCGCTACCAGCGCCACGACCATGGCGCTGATGGCAATCACCAGTTTGGTTTTGAGCTTGAGCCGCATGTCAGTCGGCGGTCGACGATCGTTGGTCGAGGGCCGGGTTGTCCAAAAGTCTGCTGTCGCCGGTCAGCTCGCTGAGTTTGGAGTTTTCGGAAAAACAGTCCGCGTTCTAGCCAAACCTCTGAAATTTTCGAAACCTCCGAAACCGCCGAACCTTCCGCAACCTTTTACTGTCCCACATCCGCGGTGGCCACCTGGTTGCCTCCGTATTCCTTGAGCTTGTTGTGCAGCGTCTTTAGGCTGATCCCTAAAATTTCGGCGGCGCGCGTCTTGTTGTTGTTGGTCGCTTCCAGCGTTTTCAGGATCAGCAGTTTTTCCGCTTCGCCCACCGTCGTTCCGACGCCGAGCCGCACCGCGTTGGCTTCCTGCACCGGGGCGCGGGGCGTCACCTGTCCGAATCCCGGCGGCAGGTGCTTGGTCTCGACCACGCCCCCGTCGCAAACGATCACCGCGCGCTCCAGCGTGTTGCGCAGTTCGCGCACGTTCCCCGGCCAGGCGTAGGCACGGAACACCGACATCACCGAGTCGCTCACCATCTGCACCTTGCGCCCGTGCTTCTCGTTCATCTCCGCCAGCAGCGTCGTCACCAACTCCGGCAGGTCTTCCTTGTGATCGCGCAGCGGAGGCATGCCGACACTGAACACATTCAGCCGATAATAAAGGTCGTTGCGCAGGTAGCCCTGTGCCACCGCTTCTTCCGGGATCTTATTGGTGGCGGCGAGCACGCGCACGTCCACCGAGGTTTCCATTTTGCTGCCCAGGCGGCGCAGCTTGCGGTCTTCCAGCACGCGCAGCAGCTTGGCCTGCGTCCCGACCGGCATTTCCCCAATCTCATCCAGCAGCAGCGTGCCCCCCTCGGCCAGTTCGAAGCAGCCCACCCGGCGTTCCACCGCCCCCGTGAATGCGCCCTTCTCGTGGCCGAACACTTCGCTCTCAATCAGCGTCTCCGGAATCGCGGCGCAGTTGATGGCCACAAATGGCTTGCCCTTGCGCGGGCTCAGGTCGTGGATGGTCCGCGCGACCAGCTCTTTTCCGGTTCCGCTCTCGCCGGTGATCAGCACGGCCGCTGTGCTCGGCGCCACCATTTCGATCAGGTGAAAAATCTCCTGCATTTTCCGCGAAGTGCCGACCAGCGGGCCCATGACGCCCTTGTCGCGCAGCGTCCGCCGCGTCAGTTCCAACTCGCGCTCGGTTTCGCCCTGGCTGACGGCGTGCCGCAGAATGGTGCGCAACCGGGTCGGGTCGCCGCCTTTCTGGATGTAATCGTAGGCCCCTATCTTCATCGCTTCCACCGCGCTGTCCACGCTGCCATGGGCAGTCATCACGATCACCTTGCACTCCTGCGGCAGTTCGGCCACCCGCCGCAGCAATTCCATCCCGTCCAGCCGCGGCATCATCAGGTCGGTGACCACGATCGAAGGCGACCAAGAATCCAGCTTTTCCAGCGCCTCCATGCCGTCCCGCGCGGTTTCGCACCTGAAGCCCCACAGCGAGACCAGCTCGGCCAGACCGGTGCGTTCGTTTTCCTCATCCTCGACGATGAGTACCTTTTCCTGGGTCATAGAAGGGTCTGACTCCATTATTCAGGCTTGCCACACATTCGGCAACCGTGGCCGAAACAAAAATCCGCGATCGGCGGACTTCACTCCGTTCAGCGATGGAATGTGACTTGATGCGTCTGCGCGGCCCGGTCCCGAGTACCTCCTTTATAGATGCGGGTTTCCGGCCGGCAGTAACTTGTCTTGTCATTGCCGATGAAAACCAGACAAGACGATTCCTGACTCCCAACTCCCAGCCCCCAGGGTGCCCCATTAAGGGCTTGCGTGGGAGGTTGGACCTGATCGCGCGATGCGATACAATCTCGCGACTCAAAAATGAGCTTGCACCCTGCGGCGGCGAGCTTAACGTCGTTTCTACCTACTTCAATTCTTATGCAGTCCGTGCCGGCAATTCCGGAGGATCAGGATGTCACTTCGCATTAATTTTCTTGGCCGTTCATTACTCGCCGCCTTTTTCCTCCTCCTCTCTTGCAATATGTCGGCACAGGACGAGCCCGTTCCCAAGGTCGACATCTTCGCCGGCTATTCCTGGATGAATCCCGGCGGGCAGATCGGGGCCCTCAAGCTGCCCTCCATCACACCCGGTTTCGGAATTACGCCGACATGGAATTTCAACCGCGTGTTCGGTTTCAGCCTTGACGCCGAAGCTCATTACGGCGACGTGGCCAACATCAGCACCATCATGGCGGGACCGCGCTTCAAGGCCCGCCAGGAACACTTTGAACCTTTCATCCATGCGCTCGTCGGGCTGCACCGGCTGTCGGTGGAGAATCTCGGTACAGACAATCGGATCGGCGCCGCGCTCGGCGGCGGCATTGATCTCCCGGTGACGCGCCGTTTTACCTTCCGTCTGCTCGAGGGAGATTACGTCTGGGCTCACCACAACTTCGGACCCACGGTGCCCAAGATCTCGGACTTTGCCGGCGCGCGCATCCGCAGCGGCATTGTCCTGAATTTCGGAGGCGAAGCGCCTGCGCCTCCGCTGGCTGCCAATTGTTCGATTAACCCGGCTTCGGTGATGGCCGGCGAGCCTGTCACCTTGACCGCCACCGCCAGTAATGTGATGAAGGGCCACACCGTCACCTACGATTTCAAATCCACTGGCGGCAAGGCCACCCCGAAGGACAACAACGTTGCCATCGACACCACCGGCCTCGCTCCCGGACAGTACACCGTCAACGCCACCTTGACCGACCCCAAGGCGAAGAAGATGGCGCCTGCCACCTGCAGCTCGAACTTCACCGTGCAGGAGCCGCCAAAGCATCCGCCCACCGTCTCCTGCAGCGCCAATCCGGCGACGGTGCAGGCGGGTTCGCCTTCCGCCATTACCGCGACCGGCCAAAGTCCCGACAACCGGACGCTGACCTATGACTTCTCCGCCACCGGCGGCCGCCTTTCTCCGACCGGGGCACAGGCCACGCTGGACACCGCAGGCGCTCCTGCCGGTCCAATCACCGTCACCTGCACCGCGACCGACGATCGCGGGCTCAGCGCCAGCAATACCACAACCGTGAGCGTCGAGGTTCCGCCGCCGCCGCCGTCAACCAGCAAGTTGAACCAGATCGAGTTCAAGAACCCGAAACTGCCGGCGCGCGTGGACAATGAAGCCAAAGCCATCCTTGACGACGTCGCCTTGCGCCTGCAACGGGAAGCCGATGCCAGGGCCGTCATTGTGGGCAACTTCGATCCCGCCGAGAAGAACGGGCAGAAGTTGGCCGAGCAACGCGCCGTCAACACCAAGGCATACCTCACGCAGGAAAAGGGAATCGACCCCGGCCGCATTGATCTGCGCACTGGCAGTGCCGGCAGTCGCACGGCGGAAATTTATCTGGTTCCCGCGGGAGCAAACTCTGACGTCCAAGGCACGCAAGCGTTTGACGCCAGCAAGATAAAGGCGGGTGTGAATGCGTATCCGCACGCTCCGGCCCCCAAGCCGGCGCGCAAGCGACCCGCCCCTCCGAAGCAGTAGGTCGGCTGAAGGAGTCAGGAGTCAGCGTCGACTCCTGACTCCTAGCTCCTAACCCCCAGCCCCCTAACTCCCAACTCCCAACCCCCACCTAACTCTCAACCCGTTACTCCTGATTCCTAACTCCTTCCTTTCGTCCCGCTACTTTGGTCATCGGAGTTGGTACTATTGCGCCATAGCGCGTCGCCAGGAATCGCGGCACTATTCCCCTCATGAAAAACGCGACCCACTTCATCGCATCGAATGAACAGTCAGGTATGACCGCCGCGCGCATATGCCGCTGCTTCTTAGCCGTGCTGCTGCTCGTTGTGAGTCTGGTTGCGGCGGGGCAAAACTCCCAGCAGCGCTGGGTTACCATCGGGCCTGAAGGCGGCGACGTGCGCAGCCTGGCGCATGATCCGCACGATCCCAGCCACATTTTCCTGGGCACCAGCGCCGGCGAAATGTACCTGTCCACCGATGCCGGCGCCACCTGGTCGCACTTCGCGCATTTCGGCGGCAGCGACGATTACGTGCTCGACCACATCGTGGTCGACTCCGCCAACCCGAATACTGTGTACGTGGCGGCTTGGAGCATCGAAAACAGCGGCGGAGACATTTTCCGTTCCCGCGACGGAGGCAGCACTTGGCAACCGCTTCCTGGCATGCACGGCAAGTCGGTGCGCAGTTTCGCCGTTTTCGCCGGTGACTCTCGCACCCTGATCGCCGGCGCCCTGGATGGCGTTTTTCGTAGCAACGACGCCGGGAATAATTGGGAGCGCATCTCTCCCGCCAATCACCCCGAGATCAAGAACATCGAATCCATCGCCATCGATCCGCGCTCGCCGCAGGTGATTTATGCCGGTACCTGGCATCTGCCCTGGAAGACCACTGACGGCGGTGCGACGTGGCAATCGATGAAACAGGGAATCGTCGACGATTCCGACGTCTTCTCCATCATCGTGGATCCGCAGAACCCCGCTACGGTCTACCTGAGCGCCTGCTCCGGAATTTACAAGAGCGACAATGCCGGCGATTTGTTCCACAAAATCCAGAGCATCCCTTTCTCGGCGCGACGCACCCGGGTGCTGCGTCAGGATCCAACGAATTCGGCGATCGTGTATGCCGGCACAACCGAAGGTTTATGGAGAACGCTGGACGGCGGCAAAACTTGGCGTCGCACCACCGCGCCGAACCTGATCGTCAACGACGTGGATGTTGACCCGCGTCAGCCCTCCCACGTCCTGCTGGCCACCGACCGCAGCGGCGTAATGGCGAGTGAAGACGGCACCCAGAGCGTCCGCGCTTCCAACCGCGGCTTCTCCCACCGCCAGGTGTCCGCTGTTCTGGCCGACCGCAACAACCCGGCCACGCTCTATGCGGGCGTAATCAACGACAAGGAATTCGGCGGCGTCTTCGTCAGCCACGATGCTGGCGCGCACTGGCAGCAGATGAACGCGGGCCTCTCCGGCCACGACATTTTCACTCTCGCGCAGACTTCGCACGGCGACTTGCTGGCGGGCACGCAGCGGGGTATCTACATCTACGAGCGTCCGGCGGGACGTTGGCGCGCGACTAATCTCATCGTCAATGAAAAAATTATCTCCACGCCCGCACGCGGTCCCAAGCTGAAGAACGCAAAATACGCCACGCACAAGGAATACGTGCGGGCAGAACTGAAGGGCCGGGTGGCGCGTATCGTGGTTGCCGGCGAGCGCTGGTACGCGGCCACCAGCGAAGGGGTTTTTGCCAGCTATGACCAGGGACATTCCTGGCACGGTGGCCCCGTCGGTGAGCTGCGAAACTTCTTCTCCGTTGACGTGGATGGCGAAAAGGTGGTGGCTTCCACGCCGAACTCGCTTGCGGTTTCACACAATCACGGGGTCGCTTGGACGCCTGTAAACTTGCCTTCGTTCGTGGGCACGGTGTCCAGCGTTGCCATGTCGCCCTCGGCCATGTGGGTTTCAGCCTACGCGGGAGTATTTTTCAGCAAGGACGACGGCGCCAACTGGGAGCACGTGCTGGTAGGAACTCCGCCGCAGAACCTGACCTCAGTCCGCTATGACGCCGTTTCCCAGCGGTTGCTCGGGGTGACTCATTCCGGCGAAGTCTATTCCACGGTCGACAACAACCACTGGAACCGGATTGCTGATGCCGGCATTCACATGCGATCGGTGAATTTCGCCGGCGGGCGACTGCTCGGCATTACCCCGTTTCGCGGCATCGTCGCACCGCCTGCAGGACAAGAAGTGCGCGCGACCGGCGGCGGTTTGCAGTAACCACATCGAGATATTCTTGCTTCTCATCGCCAGGAGCTACGCGGGTGACCGCAGCTCCTGGCTTTTAGTCATGGGCTTTGTTCACGCCATCCTGCTCGCGGAAAAAACTACACGACCAGTCTCGGATGACCGGGTCTAAGTGGTTGATTACAAACCATCAACATTGGCATCTGGAGTGCCCTGATTCTGTGCAGGCCCAGCCACAGGAGGGTCACTGATGAAGTTCAAGCTTACTGCTTCTTTGCTGCTGCTGGTCGCGCTCGCAATCCTGGCAGCCGGATGCAGCTCAATTCCGGACAGCGTCAAGGCAGCGGAACCCGCTGCGGAAGGTAACTCGGGTCTGCCATTCTCGAACGGGAAAACCGGCGCGCCTTCTGCTCATGCGCTGGTTCCCGACGGGGTAACGGTACAGGCCGGCACCCCGATTTCGGTTCGCTTGCAGAATGCAATTTCGAGCGCTTCCAACCGCACCGGCGACGAATTTACCGCCGTGCTCGATGAACCGCTGATGGCGGACGGAAAAACGGTTGCGCCGCGCGGAGCCGCTGTCAAAGGCCGCGTGCTGGCGGCGCGTTCCTCAGGACGGTTGAGCAATTCCGGATATCTGCGCTTGTCCTTGGTTTCGGTTGAATTAAACGGCAAAGCGGTGCCCGTTCACACCTCCAGCGTATTCGCTTCCGGAGGCGCCCACAAAAAGCGCAACGTGGCGCTGATCGGCGGAGGCGCGGGGACCGGCGCGGTGATTGGAGCAATCGCCGGCGGCGGCAAGGGAGCGCTCATTGGCGGCGCCGTCGGCGCCGGCGCCGGAACCGCGGGCGCGTATGCGACCGGCAAGAAGGACGTTTCCTTCGGGTCGGAACGCCGTCTCACATTCCGCTTGACCCAACCTTTGGTAGCCAATTCCTCAAAATCATAATTTTCATGGCTACCCCCAAGGCGCGCTGCGGCGCGCCTTTTTCTTGCTCCGAAGCCGGCAATTCCGGTAATTGCATCATTCCCAAAATGGAATGCAATCAGCACCTTACTGGTTCCTAATAACTTTCCCGGCTCTGCCGGCAAGCCCCGGCGCGTCCCATCCACCCGCTGCTTAAGTCCGCTCCCTCTGTGATTTACGTCACTTCATTCCAAAACGGAAAAACCTATCCTTGGTCCGCTCGTACCAAGTTGGGCCCAACCCGAAGGTGGGCACAGCGATGCCGCGTTCCATTTCGAAATCCCGGGCCGCAATCCTCCACCCTACCGGGAGTGAATTCCTGGAAGCCGCGGCCAACGACTGCCCGCACGGTCTTATGGTCGAACAGGCCGGGCGCGTGGTGTACGCCAACCCCGCCTATGCCCGCCTGACCGGATTCTCCAACTCCGCGGCCGTTCTCGGGAAACGGGTCGCGGGCTTGTCGATTGCAAACGCTCGGGCCGAGAAAACCGCGAATGGAGCGCCGGAATTTTCCAATACGACCATGAAGTTCCGGCGCGGACGCCAATGGTTGTGCCTGCATGTCGTACTCGACGTGACCGAGCGCAAGCGCTTGGAGCATCGCCTTCACGAATCGGAAAAAATGGAAGCGTTGGGCCGCCTGGTCGGCGGCGTCGCCCATGACTTCAACAATGTCCTGACCGCAATCACCCTGTACTCCGACCTGCTCATGGAGCAGGCGCGTGGCCGGCGCGAAGCCGAAGAGATCCACCTGGCTGCGCAGCGCGGTACCGCGATCGTGCGGCAGTTGCTGACCTTCGCTCGTCAACAGCCGCTTGCCCCGAGGGTGGTGTCGCTGCACAAGATCGTCGCCTCCATGCGCGGCATGCTGGAACCGCTGTTGGGTGAAAACATCAAGCTCATCACCCACTTCGATTCCGCGTCCGATACCGTCCGCGTCGATCCGGCCCAGTTGCAGCAAGTCATTCTGAACCTGATCATGAACGCGCGCGACGCCATGCCTGGCGGTGGCGAGGTGCGGATCTCCACCGGTTCTTGCACGCTCCAAGCCCGCCCCGCTCAGCGTCAGCCCGGGCTTCGGCCCGGACAGTACGTGACCCTGACCGTGGTGGATACCGGCTGCGGCATGGACGAAAACGTTCGTGCCCGCATCTTCGAGCCGTTTTTCACTACTAAGCCGGCCGGTCAGGGCGTTGGACTGGGCATGGCCATGACCTACGGCATCGTCACCCAAAGCGGCGGCGCAGTTTCGGTCTCCAGCAAGCCTGGCGCCGGGACCCGGATCACGATTCACCTGCCACGCCACGCCGCGACCGGCACGGCCACGGAACCCTCACCGGCTTCCTCCGCCGACACCCCCACGGGAACGGAAACCATACTGTTGGTCGAAGACGATCACGCCGTGTGCGCCTCGATGGCTCACCTGCTCACCGGCGCGGGTTACCACGTGCTGCAGGCCCGCAACGGCGATCAGGCCCTCCGCTTGGCTCGTGCTCACGCCGGCGGTTTCGATCTCTTGATTACCGACGTCGTTATGCCCGGCATGTCGGGCTACGACGTTGCTCAACACGTAAAGAACATTCATCGCGAAACCGAGGTCCTCTTTATCTCCGGATATGCGGCCCAGGGCCGCGCAGCCGAGACCGGTGCCCAATTGCTGCGCAAACCTTTCTCGCGCGCTTTGCTGGCCGAAAAGGTTCGCCAAATTCTCGATCATCGCGCGGCGGTCCCGGTCACCGCCGGCGCTCCACAAGCGGAAAGGGAACTGCCATGATCTCTTCAATGGACGTACTCAACGGCGCGCGTGAAATCCCGGGCGCCAATCTGCTCAACCTGCTGGTCGTGGATGACGAACGCGCCGTGCGCGAAGGTTGCAAGGAGGCCGCTCAAACCGCCGGCTTCAACACCTTCGTCGCTGATTCCGCCGAGCATGCTTACAAGGTCCTCGACGCCCAGAACGTGGACATCATCCTGCTCGATCTCAGGCTGCCCGGCGCCAGCGGATTGGAAGCCCTGCGCGCCGCCAAGCTGCGCCGGCCCAACGCCATCATCATCATCATTACCGGCTACGCCACGGTTTCTTCCGCGGTGCAGGCGATGAAGATGGGCGCCTTCGATTACATCAGCAAACCCTTCACCCTTGACGAGCTACGCGTGATGCTGGAGCGCGCCATTGACGAGCTGAAGCTGACCACCGAGAAGCGCGTGCTTCGTGAACGCCTGCGCTCCAAGCACGGCTTCGGCTCCATCATTGGCCGCTCGCCGGAGATGGAAAAACTCTACCGCATCATCGCCAAGGCGGCGCAGAGCTCCCATCCCGTGCTCATCCTGGGCGAGAGCGGTACCGGCAAGGAATTGGTGGCGCGCTGCATCCACTATTCCGGGCCATTCCACGACAAGCCCTTCATTCCGGTGGATTGCGGTTCGCTGGTGCCGACGCTGATTGAGAGCGAACTTTTCGGTTACGTGCGGGGCGCCTTCACCGGCGCCGTCCGCGCCAAGGAAGGCCTGCTGGCCATCGCCCAGGGCGGGACCGTTTTTCTCGATGAAATTGGCGAGTTGCCGGTCGATTTGCAGGCCAAGCTGTTGCGCTCCATCCAGGAGAAGGAAATCCGTCCCGTGGGCAGCACCAAGCCCATCGGCATCAACGTTCGCATCCTCGCCGCCAGCAACCGCGATCTGGAGTCCGCCGTCGCCGATGGCACCTTCCGCCGCGATCTCTATTTCCGGCTCAACGTGCTCAGCTTGAGGATCCCGCCGCTGCGCGACCGCAAGCAGGACATCCCGCTGCTGGCGGAGCACTTCCTGGAGCGGCTGTCCCGCAACACTGGGGCGCAGCGTTCGTTGAGCGAAGAAGCTCTGAATGTCATGATGGGCTACGATTGGCCCGGCAACGTTCGCGAACTGGAAAACTGCCTGGAGCGCGCCTGCGCCCTCAGCTCGGGCCCGACCATCCAGACTGGCGACCTGCCCTCGCCTATCCAGAACGCCAATCATCCGATTCCTCCAGAGGCCGCCGAAGCCGGAAAGATCGTTCCTATCGCCGACCTGGAAAAGGAGGCCATCTTGCGCACCATCGACCAGCTCAAGGGCGACAAGCTGTTGGCCGCCCGCATGCTCGGCATCGGCAAGACGACCCTGTACCGGAAGTTGAAGGAGTACGCGTCGCAAGACTGAAAACAACTGCTAGTTGTGTGGGTAGGGCACGGCTTCGGCCGTGCCGCCAGGAGCAACCGTTTTGGGTAGCCGCTGGTGCCCGCCCAGAACAACCCGTTTGGGTAGGGCACGGTTTCGGCCGTGCCGCCCGGAGCAACCGTTTTGGGCAGGGCACGGCTTTAGCCGTGCCGCCAGAGCCGCCTCTGATGCGGGCTTTAGCCCTGAGGGAACTAGCCACTTCTCTCCCAATTCCCGCTTCAGGCTCCCGTTCCGGGAGGTCAGAAGACGCGAACTTCGGCAAATTTGCGTGTTTTCAGTTGCACCGATCATGGCTTCCGACGTGCAATAGCATCGGCATGATTCTCCTAATCACGAATTCGTCTCACGGCCAGGAGTGCGCCAAGGTACTGCTGGCCGCTACTCGCATCAAGACGGAATTTGCTTCCGATATTCGCACCGCGCTCACCCGCCTGAGTGACCAGGAATTCACCGCCGTGGTGATTGACGAAAGCCTGCTCGAGCCCAGCGCCAAGTCGCTTGACATGCTGGTCAAGCACCTGGGAAGGGCCATCCCCATCTTCGTCAACCTCGCGGTAAGCCGCATGGAGCGGGTGGTTCGCGACGTCCAGGCCGCGCTTCGCCGGGCTGAACAGGAACGTTCCATGGCTCGGCACGCGGTCGAATCCGAGTTGCGCAGCCAGTTGAAAGGCGAGCTGACCGGGATCCTGCTCTGGACACAGCAGGCGCTGGAGACTCCGGCTCTGCCCTCGGTAGCGGAATCGAAGCTGAAGTCCGTCTACGAAGCTGCGGACAAGATGCGGGCCCGGCTGGGCGTTACCGCTTAAGCCGGCACTACACTGGCGGCCCGCTGGCGCGCCGGAAGCTCTGCGCCTCCATTTCGTTTCAACCTTGCGGCCAGCTCCGCGAATTCGCGCAATGCTGTTGGAAGTAAAACTCTTGCCTCCCCTGCAGAGGCATCCAAAGTGCTCACTCCCACTTCTAACCTCGGCATGGACCGGCACTCAGGGTCCTCCACGAACGAATGAACGTTCCGCTCCATACTCCAAGCCCGATCCTGGAGATTCCTCACCATCCTGCGAGGCTTGATCGTGAAACTCTGGCCCGCCGCATCGGCGAACTGGGCGAGTGGTTTCATAATCTCGATCTCTTCGGGGTGCCGACTGCCCCCAACCATTTCCTCGGCGATTTTCCCAACGTCAAGTGGAAGCACTTGGCGGCGTCCATCCCCCAGGACCTGACCGGCGCCGCCGTGCTCGACATCGGCTGCAATGGCGGCTTCTATTCCATCCAGATGAAGCGCCGTGGGGCCTCGCGGGTGCTCGGCATTGACGTCGACGACCGTTATCTCGCCCAGGGCCGCTTTGCTGCCGAGGTGCTCAACCTCGAGATCGACTTTGAAAAACGATCGGTGTACGAGGTCGACCAGTTGGCCGGCCAATTTGATTACGTCTTTTTTATGGGAGTGTTCTATCACCTGCGTTACCCGCTCTATGCTCTCGACAAGGTGGTGAAGAAAGTGAAAGGCAAGCTCGTCTTCCAGACCATGATCCGCGGTTCCGAACAGCTGCGCCGCTGGGAAGACAATTACCACTTCTGGAACAAGGAAATTTTCGATTCTCCGGAATTCCCCTGCATGTACTTCATCGAGCACAGCTACGCCAACGATCCCACCAACTGGTGGATTCCGAACCGTGCTGCCGCCGAGGGCATGCTGCGCAGCTCCGGGCTTCAGATCGAAGCCCATCCGGAGCCTGAAACCTGGATTTGCAACCCACGCAACGTGGCGCGCGACGGCCGGTACATCCAGGAGTTGGAGCTGGCCGGCACTCTGTAGTCCCAATCTCCGGCCGCACCGGTCTGCGCCGCCGGCTGACTGCAACATCAGTTCGCGGAAAGAGAAAGGAAGATCGCCCGATGGTCGAAGCGGTGATGCTCTGGAATGAGCCGAACAATCTCTCCCACTGGGACTTTCACGCCGACCCGGACTGGAAGAGGTTCGCCGAGTTGGCGATTGCGGCTGCCCGCGCCATCCGCCGGGTGAATTCCGAGCTGCCGATTGTGCTCGGCGGCATTTCCCCCATCGATCCCAACTTCATTCAGCTTATCGGCTCCTATGGCGTCCTCGAGCACGTGGACGTCGTCGCCCTCCATGGGTTTCCTCTCGACTGGAACCACTGGAGCATTCACGACTGGCCGAAGAAGATCGACGAAATCCGCCAGGTCACTTCCAAACCCATCTGGGTTTCCGAAGCCGGCGCTTCTTCCTTCGGTGCGGAAGAAATTCAGCTCTTCGGGCTTCGCAAAACCGCGGAGCTGCTGTTGCCCATCGTCGATCGCGTGCACTGGTACAGCTTGTTCGATCTCCCTGCTACCTGGACCGCCACCACCCGCCACAAGGAGTCCGAGGGCAGCGCCTATTACCGGCATTACTACATGGGCTTGGTGCGCGAAGATGGAAGCGCCAAGCTGGCCGCCGCGGAGTTCCCCCGCGGCCTTGGCATCTGCCAGTGGTTCCACTTCGAGGACCACCGCCTCGACGCCGGTGTGGAATGGCTTCGCCGTCTCAGGGTGCGTTACTTGCGCACCGGCATGAGTTGGGCCGATTCTTTCCGCCCCAACGCTGAAGCTTGGTTTGACCGGCAGATGAGTTCTCTCGCCGAGTTCGATACGACCCTTACCCTGTGCTTCACGCCCGAGCACCTCGGCATCGTGCCGCACT